>NZ_JBLVOL010000059.1:0-14759 GCF_053543755.1 Achromobacter semiaridum
TCCCATCCCGAACAGGACAGTGAAACGCCTTCGCGCCGATGATAGTGGACGGACGTCTGTGAAAGTAGGTCATCGTCAGGCTTTTATTGCGCAAAACCCCACAGGTAATCCTGTGGGGTTTTGTCTTTGGATTTTTGATTTTGGTTTTTGATTCGTTTTTAGCTTCGGTCGTTGCACAGTTTTAGTAGTCGAGCCGCAGCTTATGTGCATGTATTTATAAGAAAAGCCCCGTTGCTAGCGCAGCGGGGCTTTTTTTGTTTATCGCCGTCAGTTCGTCTACGACGCAGACAGGTACTGCTGGCGGTCTATGCCATGGCGCTGAAGTTTGTCGTAGAACGTTTTACGGGGAATGCCCAGCGATTCCAGCGTGGCTTTGATATCGCCCTGATGGGCTTGAAGGGCATCGCGTATTAACTGGGCTTCAAATTGCTCCATACGCTCGGGCAGTGTTTGCTTATTGTCGGGTGCTTGCACGTAGTTCGATTTCACCGTGTCGGGTACCCCCAGGACCAAGCGTTCAGCGAAGTGCGCAAGTTCGCGCACGTTGCCGGGCCAGGCGTGCGTCATGACATGCTGAGTGATCGAGGTCGGTATGTCGGGAATGTCTCGCTGGAAGCGGCGTGACGCGTGGCCAAGGTAATGCGCAAACAGCAGAGGAATGTCCTCTCGGCGCTCGCGCAGGGGCGGAATTCGGATGGTGACGACGTTCAGCCGGTAGAAAAGGTCTTCCCGGAATTTCCCGCGAATGGAGGGATCCCCCAAGTCCTCCTTGGTAGCAGCCACCACGCGCAGGTCCAGATTGCGGACCTCATTGCTGCCCAGTGGGGTGATCTGGCGCGATTCGAGTACGCGCAGCAGCTTCACTTGCACTGCGAGCGGCATGCTCTCAATTTCGTCCAGGAAAAGTGTGCCCCCGCTCGCGTGTTCGATGCGACCAATGCGCTTCTTCTGCGCGCCAGTGAAGGCGCCGGCTTCGTGCCCGAACAACTCGCTTTCTATGACGCTTTCCGGCAGTGCTCCGCAATTGATCGCGACCAGCGAACGATGGCGACGCCGGCTTAGGCGGTGAAGCGCGGTGGCGACGACTTCTTTGCCAGTGCCGGTCTCTCCCTCTACGAGTACGTCGACATTTGCGTCGGCGATGTGGCGCAGCGTTTCCTTGATGCGTTGCATCGCCGGCGTCGAGCCGATAAACGGGACCTCGTCCGCCTCGACAGCAAACGCCGCCTCCCGCAGACGCCGATTCTCCAACACCAGCCGACGCTTTTCGGTTGCGTGGAGGATGGCGGTTGTGAGCCGGTCAGGCGCATACGGCTTGGCCAAGAAGTCATAGGCCCCATCGCGCATGCACTGCACTGCCGTAGCGATGTCGCCATGGCCGGTGATCAGAATGACGGGAAGCTCGGGATCGATGTCGCGCAGGCGACGGAATAATTGCAGCCCGTCAATGTCGGGCATGCGGATGTCTGTGACGACCACGCCATCAAACCCCCGATGCAGCGTCGGCAGTGCCGAACGCGCCGAGCTGTGCGCGTCTACCGTCATGCCATGCAACTTCAACGTCTGGATGTTGGCGCGGCGCAAATCTTCATCGTCGTCGATGAAGACGACGTGCGGTGGCACGGGCTGGCCGTCGTCTAGCGGCCCGACCGTGTAGGGGGAAGTATCAGGAGGACGGATCATGGCGAAATGGCTTGTCGGTAATGCGCGGTGGGCGCCTTGCGTAATGTGAGTAGGAAAGTGGCCCCGCCTAGCGCGCCAGGCGGGTTTGGAGACGCCGGGCCGTCGGGATCCAAGGCCGTCAAGTCGCCGCCAAATTCGGCAACGATGTCCCGGCATATCACCAGCCCCAGGCCCAAGCCTTCCGCTTTTGTGGTGTAGAAGGGCGTAAAAAGGCGTGCGCGCGTGTCAGCCGCAAGGCCGGGGCCATTGTCGCTGACCAAGAGCCGCACCGTTTCACCAAGGTCTTGCAGCGTTACCAGCACGCGGCCGTCAGCGACGCCTTCCAATGCTTCCATTGCGTTTTGCAGCAAGTTCACCAGCACCTGTTCGAGCCGAATGCGGTCGGCGCTGACAAGCACATCCTGGTCGTCGGGCGGCCGTACCAGTGTGACCCCTTGCCTGCGCGCACGCGGCCCGATCAGCAGCAGTGCGCCTTCCATGGCGTCCTTCAAGCTTGTCGGCCCCACGGACGTGCCCGCCTTGCGGGAAAACGCGCGGAGTTCGCCCGTGATGTGGCCGATGCGTTCCGTCAAGGCGGCGATGGTACCCAGGTTTTCATTGACGGCGGCCATGTCGTCGCGGCGCACGAATTCGGTCGCGTTGTCGGCGTAGGCGCGGATTGCCGCAACGGGCTGATTGATTTCGTGAGCCACCCCGGCCGCCACCTGGCCGAGCAATGCCAGCTTACTGGCCTGGACCAGTTCGTCCTGCATGGTGTGCAAGCGGGCTTCGGCCCGCTGCCGTTCGTCCATCTCGTCCATCAACTGTTCATTAAGTTCGCTAAGCTGTGCGGTACGTTCGCCGACCAGTGCGGCCAGTTGAGCCTGCGTGGCTGCTTGCTGCCGCGCTTGTTCGCGATTGCGCTGACGCCGGTAAAGCACGATGCCCAGGGCTGCGGCTAACAGGCTTAGCGCAAGCAGCGCCGCCATTTGGGCGTTGGCGGTGGCTTGGTTCATGGCCGCCTGCACCGGCGACAAGAGGTGCAGCGTCCAGCCCGGCGACTCTGTAATGGGCAGGGTCGTGTGCAGCAGCGGGGCGCCTTTTGGAATCTGCGGCAAGGCGTCGTCGGTGCGTACTAACTGGCCATTGCCCACCGACGACAGTGGCGGCGTCAACGGCAAGGTTTGAAAGCGGGCATCGCCGAACTGAAGGCTGGTGCGCAGCGTTTGTGCCAAGTCGGGAGATAGCGGCGCCAACACGTCGAACCGCCAGTCCGACACGCTGCCCAGCAGCACCACGCCATGTTCATCGGTGACGAAGATGGGCGCGCTGGATTGGCGCCAGTCGGATTCCAGGTCGCGGAAGTCAACCTTCAAGACGATCACGCCCAACATGGCGCCTTGGGCGTCGTCCACCCGGCGGGACAGGTACAGCCCGGCTTCGTGGCTGATCGTTCCCAACGCAAAGTGTTCTGCCGAGCCGCGCGCAACCGCGCCTTGGAAGTACGGCCGGAACTGATAGTCCACCCCAACAAACGTCGCGGGTTCGCGCCAATTGCTGGCGGCGATCGCCAAACCCGTCTTGTCCAGCAGGTAGATCGCCGACGCGCCGACGCCGCGCGTCAGCGTGTCGAGCTTGTCATCCAGCGATTCAACCTGGGCGGAGGACGCGCCTTGCAACACCGCGCGCACGTCTACGTCTCGGGTCAAGACAAAGGGTAGCGCGCGGAATTTGTCGAGGTTGTTGCGCAGCAAGGCCGCGTTGATCTGCCCCGCGCTCCGTGCTTGGAGCGTGGCGCTTTTGATCGCGTTCTCGCGTGCCCAATCGGTAGCCGCCTGCAGCACCGCCGCCACCACGCCGATAAGAACCAGCATGGCAACGGCACGCGCGCGCCACGGCCGGCGCGTCTGGCGGGTGGGGGACGAGGCCGGGTTTGAATGCGCGGAACCGGACGCGGAACCGGACGCGGAACCGGACGCGGACCCCGACCCGGAGCGGGATGCGGGGCGGATCGACCGGGAGGGAGGAGGTTTTGACATGGTGTGCGGTTTTCCGCACATTCTAGCCCGCTTCCGTGTGGTTTTCCGCCATTTATCCCGCCGAACTTAAAACAAAAATCCGATGAAGCCGTTAACTATCAATGGCTTGTCGCCAATGTGCAGGCCGCTCACGGCCTGGCACAGGTCTTGCGTAAGTAGCAGTAAGCCGAGCCGCTTCCCGCGCGCGCGGTGAAATGGGCGTGCGGCCACTGCGCATCGCCATAAAACAGAAAACGCCCCGTCGCCCCTTGCGGCAAGGGGCATTGGTGGGGACAAATCCCGATGATCGAAATAGATCAAGGCGCGCCTGCGCGCAAGCTCAAGTTTTATCAAATCCTGTACGTGCAGGTAATCTTCGCCATCGTGATCGGAGTGCTGTTGGGCGCGTTCAAGCCTGAACTCGGCCAGCAGATGCAACCGTTGGGCGACGCCTTCATCAAGCTGGTCAAGATGATCATCGCGCCGGTCATTTTCCTGACCGTGGCCTCGGGCATTGCGGCGATGAGCGACCTGAAGAAGGTAGGGCGCGTGGCCGGCAAGGCCATGCTGTACTTTCTGATCTTCTCGACGCTTGCGTTGATCATCGGCATGGTGGTCAGCCATATCGTCCAGCCGGGCGCGGGCATGCATATCGACCCCAGCACCCTGGACCAGAAGGCCGTGGCGAATTTCGTGGCGAAAGCGCACGACTCGACCATTACCGGCTTTTTGATGAACATTATCCCGACGACGATCTTCAGCCCGTTCGTGGGCGGGGACATTCTTCAGGTGCTGTTCGTGGCGGTCCTGTTTGGCATTTCGCTGGCGATGGTGGGTGAGCGCGGCAAGCCAATTCTGAATTTCATGACCGCATTGGCCCAGCCCATCTTCAAGTTGGTCGCCATTTTGATGAAGGCCGCGCCCATCGGTGCATTCGGCGCAATGGCGTTCACCATCGGCAAGTACGGCATCAAGTCGGTCGTTAACCTGGCCATGCTGGTCGGCACGTTTTACGCGACTTCGGTGCTGTTCGTCGTCGTGGTACTGGGCCTGGTTGCCCGATACAACGGTTTTTCGATCCTGAAGCTGGTTCGCTACATCCGCGAAGAATTGCTGTTGGTGCTGGGCACGAGCTCGTCCGAAGCCGCGCTGCCCACGCTGATGCAGAAGATGGAACGCGCCGGCTGTTCCAAGTCGGTGGTCGGGCTGGTGGTACCCACGGGATACTCGTTCAATCTGGACGGCACCAACATCTACATGACGATGGCCGCGCTATTCATCGCCCAGGCCTGCGACATTCCTCTGTCGTTGGGCGACCAGATTCTGCTCTTGGCGGTTGCCATGCTCAGCTCCAAGGGCGCGGCGGGCGTGACCGGGGCCGGCTTCATTACCCTGGCTGCGACCTTGTCGGTGGTACCGTCGGTGCCGATCGCCGGGATGACGCTGATCCTGGGCGTGGACCGCTTCATGTCCGAATGCCGCGCGTTGACCAATCTGGTGGGTAACGCTACCGCCGCCGTCGTGGTGGCCCGTTGGGAAGGCGAGCTGGATCAAGAGCAACTGCACGCAGCGTTGGACGGCCAGCCTATGGCAGGAGGGCCGGCCGCCGACATGCCCGCGTCGGAAACGCATGCGGCGATCAGCCACACGGCCTGAGCCCTGAGGCCCGAACCGAGGCACGGCCCGCAATGATGCAATGAAAAATCCCCCGCGTCGGCTACGACATGCGGGGGATTTTTTTGACCAAGCCGAAACTTGGCGCCCGCTGGCCGCCAATGTCAGCGTTAATGCCAGCGCCAATGCCAATGCCAATATCAGTTCAGGGTACGTGTATGCCCGCCGTTCGCAGCAGGTTTGCCGTTTCGAATAGTGGCAAACCCATTACGCCCGTATAGCTGCCCGAAATGTGCGAGATAAAGGCGCCGGCCAGCCCCTGGATTCCGTACGCGCCCGCCTTGCCGAAGGGTTCGCCGCTGTCACAGTAGCGGCCGATTTCGACGTCGCCCAGTTCGCGCATCTGGACCCGGGTGATCGAGACGGCCTCTAGCAGCTGCCCGCGTGCGCACACCGCCACCGCCGTGTGCACCTCGTGCACCGAACCGGACAAGGCACGCAGAATGCGGATGGCGTCGTCACGATCGGCAGGCTTGCCCAGCACCACGCCATTCAGGATGACGGTGGTGTCGGCGGACAGCAGCGGCAGCTCGGGCAGCGCGTGCGCGTGCATCCAGTCGCGGCCGCGCAGCGCCTTGTCACGGGCGGTGCGCTGCACATAGTCAGCGGCGCTTTCACCTTCGTGTTGGGGTTCGTCTTCGCCCGGGGGGGCAGGCACCAGCAGGACTTTGTGCGCAAGACCGATCTGGGTCAGCAGTTCGCGCCGCCTTGGGCTGGCCGATGCCAGGTAAAGACGGGCGGGGGAAGCGTCGGTGTCGGCGGAGGTAGACATGCGTGAACGCGTAAAAAATTCGGCGCTGCCCGGCCAGCGGTCAGGCGCGGTGGTAGGGGTGATTGGTCATGATGGCCCAGGCGCGATAGAGCTGTTCGGCCAACACCACGCGGACCATCGGATGGGGCAAGGTCAACGACGACAAGCGTAGTTGACCGCTGCACGAGGCCTTAAGGTCGGGGTCCAGGCCATCCGGCCCACCGACCAAGAAGGCGACGTCCTGCCCGCCGGCTCGCCACTGTTCCAGCTTTTGCGACAGGGCCATCGTGGTCAGGTCGCGGCCGCGCTCATCCAGGGCCAGGCGTAGCGCGCCTGGGGGCAGCGCAGCTTCGATGCGCTTGGCTTCGGCAGCCATCATCTGGGCGGGCGTTTTACCGGTGGTGCGCGGTTCGGGTTTGATCTCGCGCAGTTCCAGCGCGCAATCGGCGGGCAGGCGCTTGGCGTAGTCCGCCCAGGCCGTCTCGACCCAATCGGGCATACGCGTTCCCACCGCCGCAACGATCAATTTCACGGCAGGAACTCAGGCTTCGGCGTCGTCGTAGCCGCTGTCGGTGGGGATCGGCGCTACGCGGGTCGATTCCGGCAGCAGCTTCACGCGCACCGGCTTGCCGCCCCAGATTTCTTCCAGGTTGTAGTACTGGCGAATCGCTGGCTGCATGATGTGCACGACGACGTCGCCCAAGTCGACGACAACCCATTCACCGGTGTCTTCGCCTTCGATGGTGATGCCGGTCAGTTCAAGTGCACGGCCACGGTCGGCCACGCTTGAAGCCAAGGCCCGGGTCTGGCGGTTGGAGGTGGCGCTGGCAATCACGACGCGATCGAACAAGCTTGTCAGATGCGTGGTGTTGTAGACCTTGATGTCTTGCGCCTTGACGTCTTCGAGGGCATCGATGACGGCGCGTTGGAGTTTCGTTATATCCATAGCTGCAAATATAACCCGCGGACGGACGGCGGATGCCGGCTCCGTGGCGCTTTCAGCGCCCGGCGGGTGTGGGTTTATCGGTAAAGTTGGTGCGCCGCAATATAGGCGGCAACGGCCGGGGCCAGCAGTCCGTCCGTGGATTCGCCCGCGGCCAGCCGGCGGCGGATGTCTGATGCGGACACCGCCATCGGGGCAAAGGGCAGTTCTTCCAGGCGGTGGCCTTGTTCTTGCAGCCAGCCGGTCAATTCAGCCGGCGGCGTCAATGCCGTGCCGGGGCGGGTGGCCACGGCCAGGTCCACCAAGCTGGCTATGTCGCGCCAGCTGCGCCAAGTGCAGAAATTGGCAAGTTGGTCGGCACCCAACAGCCAGACATAGCGCGCGTCCGAGGGCAGGGCGCGCAACGTGTCGATGGTGTAAGTGGGGCCACTGCGGTCGATTTCAATCGGGTTGACGACCAGCCCGTCATGGCCGGCAATGGCCAGTTCAAGCATGTCGCGGCGTTGTTCGCCCGTGGCATGCAGGGCGGCGCGCTGCCAGGGGTTGCCCGCCGGAATCAATTCCACGGCGGCCAGATCCAGCGTGGATAGCGCGTTTTGCGCCAGCGCAACGTGGGCGACGTGGACGGGGTCGAAACTGCCGCCCAGAAGGCCGATGCGCTTCAAACCCAATCCCGCGGTGTCAGGTACGGCGCGAGCTCAGCTTCGGGCGAACCCGGTTCCGGATGCCAGTCGTAGCGCCATTGCGCCATGGGTGGCATGGACAGCAGGATGGATTCGGTGCGGCCGCCCGATTGCAGGCCAAACAGCGTGCCGCGATCGAACACCAGGTTGAATTCCACGTAGCGGCCACGGCGGTACGCCTGGAAGTCGCGCTCGCGCTCCGTGTACGCCATGCCACGCCGACGTTCCACGATGGGCAGGTAGCTGTGCAGGAACGCGTCGCCTACCGACCGCGTCAAGGCGAACGAGGCGTCAAAGCCCGGCGCGTTCAGGTCGTCGAAGAATACGCCGCCAATGCCGCGCGTTTCGTTGCGATGCTTCAGAAAGAAGTATTCGTCGCACCAGCGCTTGTAGCGCGGATAGTAGTCAGGGCCGTGGCTGGCCAGTGCGTCGCGGCACACCGTATGGAAATGGCGCGCGTCTTCTTCGAACGGGTAATACGGGGTCAGGTCGATGCCGCCGCCGAACCAGAAGATGTCGGCTTCGTCATGCCCGGGGCGGGCCGCCGCCACGAACATGCGCACGTTCATGTGGGTGGTGGGCACGTACGGGTTGCGCGGGTGCAGCACCATCGACACGCCCATCGCTTCCCAGGCGCGGCCGGCAAGCTCGGGGCGGTGGGCGCTGGCCGACGGCGGCAGCTTCGTGCCCTTGACGTGGCTGAACAGCACCCCGGCGCGCTCGAACAACTGGCCGCCTTCCAGCAACCGCGACAGACCGCCGCCGCCCTCGGGCCGGACCCATTCGTCGGCACGGAACGGGCCGCCTTCCGCGGCTTCCAGCGCCTGGACGATACGGGCCTGAAGGCCGGTGAGGTAATCGCGGACAGTGGCGACGGGCAAGGCGTTCATTGGCTTTCCGCTTACGCGTTGGACTTCGGTTTCTGTTGCGACGGCTTCAAGGCGCGCCAGCCGATGTCGCTGCGGTATTGGCGGCCATCGAAATGGATGCCGTCAATGGCTTCGTACACGCGGTCGCGCGCCATCTTGACCGAATCGCCAAGCGCCGTAACGCACAGCACACGGCCGCCGGTGGTCTTTGTTTCTTCGCCGGTCAGTTCCGTGGCGGCGTGGAACACCATGCAGTCTTCGGCGTCGGCGGGCAGGCCGCGGATGACGTCGCCGGTGCGCGGCGTGTTCGGGTAATTGTGCGAGGCCAGCACCACGCCCAGGGCGGTGCGGCGGTCCCAGACGATGTCGGCCCGGTTCAGCGTGCCGTCCACGGCGTGCTCAAGCGCGTCCAGCAGGTCGCTCTTGACGCGCATCATGATGGGCTGCGTTTCCGGGTCGCCCATGCGGCAGTTGAATTCCAGCGTCTTGATTTCACGGTCGGGGTCATCGCCCGGGGCAATCATCAGGCCGGCGTACAGGAAACCGGTATACGGAATGCCGTCGCGCGTCATGCCCTGCACGGTCGGCAGGATGATTTCGCGCATGATGCGGTGGTGCAGTTCAGGCGTAACGATCGGCGCGGGTGAATACGCGCCCATGCCGCCGGTGTTCGGGCCCTGGTCGCCGTCTTGCAGGCGCTTGTGGTCCTGGCTGGTGGCCAGCGCCAGCACGTTGCGGCCGTCGCACATGACGATGAAGCTGGCTTCTTCGCCCACCAGGCATTCTTCGATGACGACGCGAGCGCCCGCAGCGCCCATCGAGCCGTCACCCAGCATGGCGTCAACGGCGGCGTGCGCTTCTTCCAGCGTGGCCGCGACCACGACGCCCTTGCCGGCGGCCAGGCCGTCAGCCTTGATGACGATGGGGGCGCCTTCCTGGTCGATATAGGCGTGCGCTTGGACCGGGTCGGTGAACGTGGCGTAGCGCGCGGTCGGGATGTTGTGCCGCACCATGAAGGCCTTGGCGTAGTCCTTCGAGCTTTCCAGCTGCGCGGCGGCCTTGGTGGGGCCGAAGATCTTCAGGCCACGCGCACGGAACACGTCCACCACGCCCGAGGCCAGCGGCGCTTCCGGCCCGACGACCGTCAGGGCGATCCCTTCGCGCTGGACGAAATCGGCCAGCTCCTCGGCATTGGTGAGCGGGATGTTTTCCATCTGCTCGGCCCGTTGCGTGCCACCGTTACCCGGCGCGACGAACACTTTGTGTACGCGCGGGGAGCGGGCCAACCGCCAGGCGAGGGCATGTTCGCGGCCGCCCGAGCCAATTACCAGGAGTTTCATGTTGCGTGATTCTGAAGGTTGCCACTCTAGCCCGTGGAGAAGGCGACGGACCCGGGACCACCCGGAGCCGTTTCACATTCCAGCGCGGCGGCGGCCAGGGCCGTCGACGTGCTGGAACCGTGGGATTTACTGCGCTTCGTCGAAAATGACGGTCGTATAGACTTCCTGCACGTCGTCCAGGCCTTCCAGGGCGTCGAGCAGTTTTTGCATCTTGATGGCGTCTTCGCCGGCCAGTTCGGTTTCGTTCAGCGCCTTCATGACGATGCCGTCCACTTCCGCCTTCAGGCCCGCGTCATCAAACGCCTTGCGCACGGCGGCGTAGTCGGCTGGCGCGCAAACGACTTCGATCACGCCTTCTTCGTCGGTCGTGACGTCTTCGGCGCCGGCATCAAGTGCGGCTTCCATGACTTTGTCTTCGGGCGTGCCCGGGGCGAATACGAACTGGCCGCAATGCTTGAACATAAAGGCCACTGAGCCTTCCTGGCCCAGGTTGCCGCCGTTCTTGGCAAACGCATGGCGAACTTCCGCCACGGTGCGGGTGCGGTTGTCGGTCATGCAGTCGACGATGACCGCCGCGCCGCCGATGCCGTAGCCTTCGTAGCGGACTTCCTCGTAGGCGTCGCCGTCCGCACCGCCCGCCCCACGCTGGATGGCGCGCTGGATGTTGTCCTTGGGCATGTTGGCGTCGGTCGCCTTGTCCCACGCCATGCGCAGACGCGGGTTGCTGTCCGGGTCGGCGCCGCCGGCGCGCGCCGCCACGGTAATTTCACGAATGATCTTGGTCCAGAGCTTTCCGCGCTTGGCGTCTTGGCGCCCTTTGCGGTGCTGAATATTGGCCCATTTGCTGTGTCCGGCCATGGCTTCCCAGGATAAATTGGCTGCAAAAAAGGCATTTTACCGTGCCGACGGGCGTAGCGCCCGGGGCAGGGCAGCCTGTGTCGATATTGCCACGCGCACAAGCCGCGCGGCAGGCTCTACACTTGGGCATCCTTTAGCTTCCCGGTCCGGAGCGTTGCCCCATGCCCAACCCCATCGTCATCGCCAAGAACGCCCAGACCGAGCTCGCGATGCTGCCCGCCCTGGCCAACCGGCACGGCTGCATTACGGGGGCCACCGGCACGGGCAAAACGGTCACCCTGCAAGTGCTGGCCGAGTCCTTTTCCCGCATCGGCACGCCGGTGTTCATGGCCGACGTCAAGGGCGACCTGACCGGTATTTCGCAGGCGGGGGCGGCCAGCCCCAAGCTGGCCGAACGCCTGAAAAGCCTGGGCCTGGACGAGCCCGTCTGGGCAGCCAGCCCCGTCACCCTCTGGGACGTCTTTGGCGAACAAGGCCTGCCGGTGCGGGCCACCATTACCGATATGGGCCCGCTGCTGCTGTCGCGCATCCTGGAATTGAACGACACGCAGGAAGGGGTGCTGACCCTGGTGTTCAAGGTGGCCGACGACGAAGGCCAGTTGCTGCTGGACCTGAAAGACCTGCGCGCCATGCTGCAAAACGTGGCGGACCGCTCGGCCGAGCTCAAGACCCGCTACGGCAACGTGTCGTCCGCCAGCGTCGGCGCCATCCAGCGCGGCCTCCTGGCGCTGGAATCGCAGGGCGCCGAGAAATTCTTCGGTGAACCCATGCTGGACGTCGCCGACCTGATGCGCACGGACGCGCAGGGCCGCGGCATGGTCAACGTGCTGGCTGCCGACAAGCTGATGCAGGCGCCGCGCCTGTACGCCATCTTCCTGCTGTGGTTGTTGGCCGACCTGTACGAAAAGCTGCCCGAAGTGGGCGACATGGACCAGCCCAAGCTGGTGTTCTTTTTCGATGAAGCGCACCTGTTGTTCAACGATGCGCCGCCCGCCTTGCTGAACAAGATCGAACAGGTGGTGCGACTGGTCCGTTCCAAGGGCGTGGGCGTCTACTTCGTGACGCAAAATCCGCTGGATATTCCCGATACCGTGCTGGGGCAGCTGGGCAATCGCGTGCAGCACGCGCTGCGCGCTTTCACGCCGCGCGACCAGAAGGCCGTCAAGACCGCCGCGCAGACCATGCGCCCCAACCCCGGGCTGGACATCGAAGCCGCCATTACCGAGTTGGGCGTGGGCGAGGCCCTGGTGTCGTTGCTGGATGCCAAGGGCCGCCCCATGCCTACCGAACGCGCCTACATCGTGCCGCCCGCCAGCCGCATCGGACCGGCGACCGACGCCGAGCGCCAGGCGTTGCGCCAGGGCAGCCCGATGGCCGCCAAGTATGAAAAGGCCGTCGACCGGGAATCTGCCTACGAAATCCTTGCCGGTCGCGCCGCCGTACCCGCGGACCCTCCGGCCACCGCCGGCCGCAATACTCGCCCTGAACCCGATGCGCCGGCCCCGGCCGACGAGGCGGGCGGCGGCCTGATGGGCCGTCTGAACGATGTGCTGTTCGGATCAACCGGCCCACGGGGCGGCAAGCGCGACGGCGTTGTCCAGACCATGGCCAAAAGCACGGCCCGCTCCATCGCCCGTGAACTGACACGTGGCATCCTTGGGTCGCTGCTGGGCTCCAAGACCCGGCGCTGAAATCGCCCGGGCATCCTCGACGTTACAGGCTGCGCGGCACCACCGTTTTGTAACGGGGGGTGTTGCGCCGTGGTCGTTTATGCCTATGATTCTGGGCGGTCTATCAAAGGAAAACTTAAGGAAACGTGGTGGCTAAGAAACACAAGATTGCGGTGATTCCAGGAGACGGGATTGGCAAGGAGGTCGTGCCGGAAGGCTTGAAGGTGCTGGATGCCGTGGCGACGCGCTTCGGCATCGAATTCCAGTGGGATCATTTCGACTGGAGCTGCGACTATTACGCCCAACACGGCAAGATGATGCCGGACGATTGGAAGGCGCAGATCGGGCAGCACGAGGCCATATTCTTCGGCTCGATCGGTTGGCCCGCCACCGTGCCCGACCACGAGGCGCTGTGGGGCTCGCTGTTTAAATTCCGTCGCGAGTTTGATCAGTACATCAATTTGCGGCCTGTACGCCTGATGCCCGGCGTGCCGTCCCCGCTGGCGGATCGCAAGCCCGGCGACATCGATTTCTTCATCGTCCGCGAAAACACCGAAGGCGAATACTCCAATAGCGGTGGCCGTCTGTTCGAAGGCACCGAGCGCGAAGTCGTCATTCAGGAAAGCGTGTTCACGCGTGTCGGCGCGGACCGCGTGCTGAAGTTTGCATTCGAACTTGCCCAAAAGCGCGGCAAGCACCTGACCGCGGCCACAAAATCCAACGGCATTTCGATTTCGATGCCGTGGTGGGACGAGCGCGTTGCCGATATTGCCGGGAACTATCCGGACGTGCGTTGGGACAAATACCACATCGATATTCTGTGCGCGCATTTCGTGCAGCACCCGGATTGGTTCGACGTGGTGGTGGCTTCGAATTTGTTTGGCGACATTCTCTCCGACCTTGGGCCGGCCTGCACAGGCACGATCGGTATCGCACCGTCCGCGAACCTGAACCCCGAGCGCAAGTTTCCGTCCTTGTTCGAACCGGTTCACGGATCGGCCCCGGACATCTACGGCAAGGGTATCGCCAACCCGATCGGGCAAATCTGGAGCGGCGCGCTGATGCTTGATTTCCTGGGCTATCCCCAGGCGTCGGAAGCAGTGGTCAAAGCAATCGAATCCGTGTTGGCGGATGGTCCGCGCACACGGGACATGAAGGGCACCGCGTCGACCGTCGACGTCGGCAACGCCATTGCGTCGCTGATCTCTGCCGGTTGAACGCATTAAGCGGGTACGGCCAATCAGGCTAGTTGATGGAACATTTAATATCCCCCACTTCCGCCGCCCATGTGGGCGGTGGCCGTGCCGACCGCTTCGTTCGCAAGCTTTTCCGTTTGCTGCGCTCGCGCACGCAACGGCATAACCAGCATCTGTGGCCTTTTGTGCGGATCTGGCGTGACCGCACGGGCGCCATTTGCGGCTTCCGTGCCTTTGGCCGGTCGTTGCCCTTGACGCCGTTGTCGCAAGGGTACGACGGCGCTGATGAAACAGTGCACCTGATCCTCAGCGGTCCCTCGGTGGCCGAGATTCCGTACGACCAGTTGGACATACGCGTGGCCATGGGCGTGAACGGCGCCATCGCGCTGGCCCGCAAGTTTGATCTGCCGTTCAAGTACTACTGCATCATCGACCAGAATTTCGTGCGGGAACGCATCGAGCTGGTGCGCGAAATCGTCTCCCGGGACCTGACGCTGTACGTGTTTCCCGAAGTGCTGCGCTACATCATGCAAGGCATCCCGCAGGATCAGATCCGCTGCCGCATCTGCATTATTGAAATGATTTCCGAACGCGCCTACCAGCGCAGCGCGGCGCCCGCCGTGCTCAAGCGGATCGCCGCCGCCACGCCGGACGTGCAGCTGCTGGATGCCAAGCAGGGGCTGGGCTACAGCTTTGACGCATCGCTGGGCGTGTTCGACGCCGATACCGTGGCCTATGCCGCCTTGCAGGTGCTGGTGTCTGGCGGGGCGCGGCAGGTTTTCGTTCACGGGCTGGACCTCACCGTGCAAAACGGGCTGCGCTTTTATGACGAGGGCGGCCGTCCCCAGACCAGCCGACTGGCGCGCAATTTCACGCATCTGATCGAACCGTCGTTCCGGTTTGCCGCCGCGCAGTGGCGCGCGCGCGGCGTGTCGGTGTTCAACCTGTCGCCCGTCAGCGCCTTGTCGGCCGACATCATCGAGCGGCGCGACTGGCAGGCGTTCTTGAAACAGGACGCGTTGAACCTGCCGTAATCGCGCACGGCCAGCCGCCGGGTAAAAAAAAGGGCGCCAGCGAATTCGCTGGCGCCCTTTT
>NZ_JBLVOL010000059.1:14796-96846 GCF_053543755.1 Achromobacter semiaridum
CCCCCCTTTTCGTTCAACCAAACGCCCGGCGCGGCCTCAGTGCGCGCCTGCCGCCGCTTCCGCTGCGCCGCCGTCGCCGGCCTTGGACGAGCGCGGGCGAGCAAACCAGACCAGGCCCGTCAGCATCAGGAAGATGACGGCCGACGCATAGAACACGTCCACCGCCGACATCGTGAAGGCCTGCGCGTTGATCAGGCCGTCAACCATGCTCAAGGCCTGCTGATGCGATACGCCCAGCCCGTTCTGCAGCGTGTTGACCGTCTGATCGAAAGCCTGCTGACCGGGCTTGGCAATTTCGGTCAGCTGCGAGTGGTGCATGGTGGCGCGATTTTCCCACAGCGTGGTGGCGATCGACGTACCGAACGCGCCTGCCGTCAGCCGCAGGAAGTTCGACAGGCCCGACGCGGCGGGGATGCGCCACGGCTCGATGCTGGACAGCGTGATGGACGTCAGCGGCACGAAGAACGCCGCCATCGCCGCGCCCTGGATGATGGTCGGCAGCATCAGCGTGCGCACGTCGGTCTGCGTGTTGAAACCGGACCGCATGAAGCACACCAGCGCGAAGATCAGGAATGCCACGGTCACGATCTGGCGCGGGTCGCGCGTGGCCAGCATCTTGCCCACGATAGGGGTCAGCAAGATGGCCAGCAAGCCCACCGGCGCGGTCACCAGGCCGGCGTAGGTGGCGGTGTAGCCCATATTGCTTTGCAGCCACAGCGGCAGCAGCACCACATTGCCGAAGAACACGCCGTAGGCCACCGCCAACGTCAGTGCGCCCACCGTGAAATTGCGGACCTTGAACAGGCGCAGGTCCACTACCGGATGCGCGTCCGTCAATTCCCAGATCAGGAAGAACACGAACGCCACAAAGGCCGTCGCCGCCAGCGCGATGATGGTGGGGCTGGCGAACCAGTCCAGTTCCTTGCCCTTGTCCAGCATGATTTGCAGCGCGCCCACCCAGACCACCAGCAACACCAGGCCGAGCTTGTCGATGGGAAGCTTGCGGGTGACCGATTCGCGATTGCCGTAGATGCGCCAGCTGATCCACGCCGCCAGCAAGCCCACGGGAACGTTGATATAGAAGATCCACGGCCAGGTGTAGTTGTCGGAAATCCATCCCCCCAGCAAGGGCCCGGCCACGGGAGCCACCAGCGTGGTCATGGACCACACCGCCAGCGCCATGCCCGCCTTGGACTTGGGGAAGCTGGCAAGCATCAGCGTTTGTGACAGCGGGATCATCGGCCCTGCCACCGCGCCCTGCAACACGCGAAACGCGATCAGCGCTTCCAGCGACGGCGCAAAGCCGCACAGCCACGAGGCCAGCACGAACAGCAGCGTCGAAATCAGGAACAGGCGCACCTGGCCGAAACGCTGAGTCAGCCACCCGGTCAAGGGCACCGTGATGGCGTTGGCCACCGCGAACGAGGTAATGACCCAGGTGCCCTGACTGGTGCTCACGCCCAGGTCGCCCGAAATCGTCGGGATGGACACGTTCGCAATCGACGTGTCCAGCACGTTCATGAACACCGCCGTGGACAGCGCGATGGACCCGATGATGCGGGCCGCGCCTTCCAGGGGCGGGTGGGTGCCCGGCGGGCGGGCGGGTTCGATGGGGGGCGCGCCAGCGCCCGCGGGCTGGGCGGTCGTGCTCATGATGCGAGGTTGTCGTCGATGATTTTCTTGATCATGGCGTCGACGTCGTCGTGCGCCGGTTCGAAGGCGCGCGTGGACCAGGCGGGCTCATTGCGCACGGCTTGCGTCAGCGCTTCGCCGTCCTGTTGGCCCACGTCCACTTCCACGTCCATCGACAGGCCGACGCGCAACGGATGCGTCTTCAGGTCTTCAGGGTCAAGCAGGATGCGTACGGGCACGCGCTGCACCACCTTGATCCAGTTGCCCGTGGCGTTCTGGGCGGGCAAGAGCGCGAAGGCGCTGCCGGTACCGGCATCCAAACCGGCCACCTTGCCGTGATAGACCACCGAGCTGCCGTAAAGGTCGGCCACCATCTTGACCGGCTGGCCGATGCGCATCTTGCGCAACTGGCCTTCCTTGAAGTTGGCTTCCACCCAGACCTGGTCCAGCGGCACCACGGTCATCAGCGCGGTGCCTGGGGCCACGCGCTGGCCCACCTGCGCGCTGCGGCGGGCAATGACGCCACCTACCGGCGCGGGCAGCACCGTACGCGACTGGGCCAGCCACGCGTTGCGCAAGCCCGCGGCGGCTTGCAGCACGTCGGGGTGATTGGCAACGGTCGTGCCTTGCGTCAGCGCCTGGTTGGTGGCCAGCTTGGCGCGCGAGGCGGCCAGCGCGGCGCGGGCCTGGGCCAGACCCGACTGCGCCGACTTCAGCGCGGCTTCGGCGTGCAGGATTTCTTCACCGCTGACGCCGCCGGACTTGGCCAGTTGCTGGCGACGGGTGACGTCGCTTTGCGCGCGGGTCAGTTCGGCCTGGGCGCGCAGGATGTCGGCATTGCGCAGGTCGACGTCGGCGGCCAGCGCATCGTTCTGCACGTAGTAAGTGCGAACCTGGCGCACCATCTGCGCCAGCTTGGCCTGCGCCTGTTGCAGGGCTACGTCGGTGTCGGCGGGGTCCAGGCGCACCAGGGGCTGGCCGGCTGCGACGGTTTCGGTGTCGTCGGCCTCGATAGCGATCACAGTGCCGGGCACTTGCGGCGTAATCTGCACCAGGTTGCCGTGCACGTAGGCGTCGTCGGTGCTTTCAAAGTGGGCGCCAAACAGGAACCACCAGATGGCATAGGCGATGGCGATAAGAATGAAGACGCCGGAGGCCAGCAGCAAGAGGCGTTTGCGGGCGGGATTGGCGGTGGGGGTGGCAGCGTTCATGACGTCTGAATCCGAGGATCGTTCAATGAATGGGGTTCGTGGCCGGGGCGGCCTGCGCGGCTTGCGCGGTGTCCGTGGGGGCGGGCGGGGTGTAGCCGCCGCCCAGCGCATTGGCAAGATTGGCGTCAAGCTGGTAGGCGCGGATACGCAGATCGGTATCCATGCGTGCCTGCGTCAGCACGCCGGTTTGCGCGATCAGCACGGTGATGTAGTTGCCCAGCCCCGCCTTGTAGCGGTTCACGGCCAGGTCGTACGCGGCTTCGATGGCCTCGCGGGCCTGGCGCTGTTGGGCGCGTTCCTGTTCCAGCAGCCGCAGCCCGTCCAGCGCGTCGGCCACTTGATGCACGGCGTCCAGCACGGCCTGGTTGTAGTCGGACACGGCAAGGTCCGCGTCGGCGCGGCGGCCGGCCAGGTTCGCGTTCAATTCGCCACCGTGGAAGATCGGCAACGTGACGGCCGGGCCGAAGCCGGCAGTGCGCGCGGCAGCGCCCAGCAGGTTGCCCGTGCCCAATGCCTGAAAGCCCGCGAATGCCGTCAAGTTGACGTTGGGGTAGAACTCGGCCTTGGCGGTGTCGATGGCGCTGCGCGCGGCTTCGGCGCGCCAGCGCGAGGCCACGACGTCGGGCCGGTGGCCCAGCAGGTCCAGCGGGATGGCGGTGGGCACGACGCCCGCCGGGGCGGTCAGGTCCACCGCAACCAGCGACTGCCCGCGCTGCGGCCCGGCGCCGGCCAGCGCCGCGACCTGGTTGCGCAACTGCGCCAGCGTGGTTTCCGTCTGCGTCAGTTCAACGTTGCCGGCCGCCAGCGAGGACTCGGCCTGTTTCACTTCCACCTGCGTGTCAAGCCCGGCGCCATAGCGGCCTTGGGTCAGGGACAAGACGTCGGCGCGCTGCGCGATTACGCGCTTGAGCACGTCGCGTTGGGCAAAGGCGTTTTGCAGGTTCAGGTACGCACGCACGGTGGCGCTGGCAAGCATGTTGCGCGCGGCCTGGGCGTCGGCGGTGGCGGCTTCGCGTTCCGACACAGCCGACTTCAGGCGCGACCGGTTCTTGCCCCAGAAATCCAGTTCATAGCTGAAATCCAGCGCCAGCCGGTTGTCGCTGACGACGGTGCCACCCAGCGGGGCCGGGTAGATGTAGTCGGCCGACAAATGTTCGCGATTCAGGGAGTAGTCGGCGTCCACGCGGGGCATCAGCGGGGCGCGGGCCGAGCTGACAGCGGCGTTGGCCTTGGCCAGCCGCGCTTGGGCGGCGCTCATAGAGGGGCTGTTTGCCAGCGCTTCGTCCATCAGGGCGTTGAGCTGGCTGTCGCCGTAGCGTTGCCACCATTGCGTGTTGGGCCAGGCCGTGTCGTGAGCCGTCAGCCCCAGTTTGGCCGCATCCAGCGCTACAACGGGTTCGGGCCCGGGTTCCATCAGTGCGCAGCCGCTAAGTGCCAGCACCAATACGGTAGAAAGAAGGCGTTTCATCCTGACTGTTTGCTGAAAGTAATTGATTAATCTGTATTTGCCTAGGCAAACATTATGCCAAATAAAAACCCGGATCCCGGGGGCAAGCAACGGGGGCAAGCGGCGTCACCGTTCCGGCGCCGTGCCCGAGGCCGAGCCGTTGGCGATCATGCGCCGCAGGAAATGCATCAGCTGCGTCACTTCGTCGGCCGAAAAACCGCGCAAGTGATGATTGAGCGAACGGGCGATGTTGGGCGCGATTTCGCGGGCCTTGGCTTCGCCCAGTTCGGTCAATTCAATCTTCACGACTCGGCGGTCCTGCTGGCTGCGGTTACGCCGCAGCAGGCCCTTTGCCTCCAGCCGGTCAAGCGCGCGGGTCATGGCGCCGGTGTCCATGTCGTTCAGGCGGGCCAGTTCGGCCGGGGTGTCGGCGCGCCCCAGGAAGACCATGGCCAGCGGACGCCATTGCATCGCGGTCAGGTCAAGCGGAGCCATTTCCTGGTCCAGCATTCGGGTCAGCGAGTGATAGACCAGCTTGATGAGGTAGCCGGCGTTCTCTTCCCCCATGCAGCGGTGATCGCTGCGGTAATGGACGGGGGAATCGGCGGCGGGCGGGGCAGTTTCGGCATTCATGGGCCGAATTTTACTGCCTAGTCAGTTATTGTCAAGGCTGCGAATTCGGCGGATTCTGAGCCTCGGGCGCGCCTTTGCGCAGGCCCGACCAGACGATTGCCGCCACGATCAGGGCCGCGCCCGCCATCATCCGAAGCGTGGGTTCCTGGCTGAACAACGCCCATGCGAAGGCAATGGCATAAACGGGTTCCAGCGCTATTACCAAGCCCGCCGTGCGCGCGTTCAACCGTGTCAGGCTGGAAACAAACAGGTAGTGCGACAGCCCGGTGCAGAACACGCCCAGCAAGGCCAGCCAGAACCAGTCCACCGCCGGCAACGCCGGCAGCTGGCCCACGGCAAACGGCACCATCACCAGCGCCACCACCACGTTTTGCCAGCAGGCCACCTGCATCGGGTCCATGCCGGATGCAGAGCGGCGGTTGCTCAGGGCAAGCAGCGCAAACGTCAGGCCGGACAACAAGCCCCAGGCCAGGCCGATCGTGCCCTGGTCCGCCAGGTCGAAAGACGGAGTGACCAGGATCAGGCCGGCCGTGACCAGAGCCAGCAGCATCCATTCGCCGGCGCGGATGCGTTCGCGAAACAGCAGGCCTTCGAACAGCGTGATGAAGGCCGGGAAGCTGGCAAAGCCCAGCGTGGCGATGGCGATGCCGCCGACCTTGACCGCAATGAAGAACGTGACCCAGTGCGCCGCCAGCAGCGCGCCGGCCAGCACCAGCACGAAAAGTTGCGCGGGGGTCAGCACACCCAGCAACGGCTTGCCGCGCAGCCGGGCAAAGACCCCCAACGAAATCACCGCGAAGAAAGCGCGGCCCAGCGTGATGACGGCGGCGCTGGCTTGTATCAACTCCCCGAAAACGCCGGTCAGGCCGAATAGCACGGCGGCAATATGGATGTTCGTCAGAGCGTGTTGTCGGGTCATGCGTGGGGTGTCGATGCCAAAAAGCGATGTTGGGGCGTGCAAATCGGCTTGCACTGAATCTAAAATCATCGCATGAATCGTATTGCCAAGCTTTTGCCGCTCTATAGCCCGTCCGGTCGCGCGGCCGGAATCCTCATGGCGATGCTTGGCGCGGTGCTGTTTTCCGCGAAGGCGATTGTCGTCAAGTTCACCTATCGCTATGGGATTGACGCCGTTACGCTGATCGCGTTTCGCATGCTGTTCGCGATGCCGTTCTTCGCGGCGGTGGCGTGGTATCAGTCGCGCCGCGCCGCCCGGGGCGAGATCGTCGTCATGACCCCGAAGGAACGCGTGCAGGTCATTGTGCTGGGCCTGCTGGGCTATTACCTGTCCAGTTTCCTGGACTTTCTGGGGCTGCGCTATATCACCGCCAGCCTTGAACGCTTGATCCTGTTTCTGTCGCCATCGCTGGTGGTGCTGCTGTCCGCGTTCTGGTTCAAGCGCCCCATCGAGCGCCGGCAGTGGCTGGCCATGGTGCTGTCTTATACGGGCGTGGTGCTGGTGTTTGCCCACGACCTGTCCTTTGGCGCCGGCAACGAGGTGCTGTTAGGGTCTTTGTTCGTTTTTGGCTCGGCGGCAAGCTATTCTGTGTACCTGATTTGTTCCGGCGAACTGATCAAACGGGTCGGGCCGACGCGTCTGGTGGCCTACGCCATGCTGGTGTCGTGCATCGCCTGCATCATCCAGTTCTTTGTGATCCACCCGCCGTCAATGTTGATCCAGCCGGCGGGTGTATATGGATATTCCGTTATTCACGCCACCTTGAACACGGTGGTGCCGGTGTTCATGCTGATGTGGGCGGTATCGCTGATCGGCGCGCCGACGGCCTCATTGCTGGGCATGATGGGGCCGGTGTCGGTACTGTTCCTGGCCTCCTGGTTCCTGGACGAGCCCATCACCTTGTGGCAGATGGCGGGTACGGCGCTGGTGTTGACCGGGGTATTCGCATTGATGGGCGGTGGCGCCGGCAAAGCGGCACCGGTTGCCCCGCGCGAGGCCCAGCCGCCGCGTTGAAGTCTGGTTTTCTTGATTTATTCGCATCACTTTCATTTAAAGGAGGCCGGCATGGCCAGCAATCTCGTCAAGGCAATTCGTATCGAGCAACACGGTGGTCCCGAAGTCCTGAAGCTGGTTGAGGTGGAAGTGCCGGCGCCGGCCGCCAATGAAGTCACGATCGAGCAGCACGCCGCTGGCCTGAACTTCATCGACATTTATTTCCGTACGGGCCTGTACCCCCATCCGCTGCCGCATGGCCTGGGCTTCGAAGCCGCGGGCGTCGTCACCGCCGTGGGCGCCGACGTCAAGCACCTGAAAAAGGGCGACCGCGTCGCGTACGGCCAAAGCCCCATCGGCGCGTACGCGCAGGCACGCAATGTGCCCGCCAACCAAGTCGTGAAGGTGCCCAAGGGCATCGGCTTTGACGAGGCCGCCGCGCTGATGCTCAAGGGCTTGACGGTGCAATACCTGTTCCGCCAGACCTATCGCCTGCAAGGCGGTGAGACCATTCTGTTCCACGCGGCCGCCGGCGGCGTGGGCCTGATCGCCTGCCAATGGGCCAAGGCCCTGGGCGTGAAGCTGATCGGCACCGTCTCCAGCCCGGAAAAGGCCGAACTGGCCCGCGCCAACGGCGCCTGGGAAACCATCGACTACTCGCGCGAAAACGTCGCCGAGCGCGTGCTGGAATTGACCAAGGGCAAGAAAGTGCCGGTTGTGTACGACGGCGTGGGCAAGGACACCTGGGAAACCTCACTGGACTGCATCGAGCCGCGCGGCTTGATGGTCAGCTTCGGCAACGCGTCCGGTCCGGTCGCCGGCGTCAACCTGGCCGTGCTGAACCAGAAGGGCAGCCTGTACGTGACGCGTCCGTCGCTGGGCGTGCATGTGAATACGCTGGAAAAGCTGCAAGCTGCTTCGGAAGAAGTGTTTGACCTGGTCTTGAAGAAGAAGATCAAGGTGCGCATCGACCAGCGCTATTCGCTGGAGCAAGCGGGCGAAGCGCAGACCGCGCTGGCCTCGCGCAAGACCACCGGCGCCACCGTGCTGATGCTGGACTGATCCGCCACAATCGGCTGCCGGCCCTCGGGCCGGATCAGGCCGTAGCCGGCTGAACCAGGGCCGGGCAAGGCGCGCAATGCGCGGCTTGCCCGGCCCTTTTTGCTGCCGCGCGCCGTGCGCAGAATGACAAATCCCCATGCACGGCCCGACAAGCCTGCGCGCAATGCCGTTGCTATTCTGGCTCCACACTTTTCGTTGGAGCTTTCAGATGTCTTCAGCTCGCAGCAGCGCCACCGACACCGCCACCGGCGACCGCCCGGAGCTGGCCGCCATCCGGGAATTCATGCTGATAGACGGGCAGCCGGTACACGAAGGGCAGGGCCAGCCGATCCCCGTGTATGACCCGGCCACCGGCCGCGTCATCGCCCACCAGCCCGATGCCGGTCCCGCCCAGGTGGATCTGGCGGTGCAAGCGGCGCGACGCGCCTTCGCCTCGGGTCCGTGGCGCGACATGCTGCCCGCCGGCCGCGAACGGCTGCTGCTGAAGCTGGCCGACCTGCTTGAACAGCACGGCACCGAACTGGCCCGGTTGGAGACGTTGAACAACGGCAAGCTGCTGGGCATTGCGCAGGGCCTGGAAGTGGGCGCGGGCGCACAGTGGCTGCGCTACATGGCTGGATGGGCCACCAAGATCACGGGCGACACCCTGTCGTTGTCGATTCCGTTTCCGCCCGGCGTGCACTACAGCGCCTACACGCTGGTGCAGCCCGTTGGGGTGGTCGGCGCCATCATTCCGTGGAATTTTCCCTTGTTGATGGCGGTGTGGAAGATCGCGCCCGCCCTGGCCACCGGCTGCACCGTGGTGCTGAAGCCCGCCGAGGAAACCCCGCTGACCGCGTTGCGGCTGGCCGAATTGGTGCTTCAGGCCGGCTTTCCGCCCGGTGTCGTCAATGTGATCACCGGTCGCGGCGAGACTGCCGGCGCGGCGCTGGTTGCGCATCCGGGTATCGACAAAATCGCTTTCACCGGCTCTACCGAAGTCGGCAAGCTGATCGGGCGGGCCGCCATGGACGACATGAAGCGCGTGTCGCTGGAGCTTGGCGGCAAGTCCCCCGTCATCGTCCTGGATGACTGCGACGTGGACCGCGCCGTGCAAGGCGCCGCCGCCGCCATCTTCTTCAACCAAGGCCAGGTCTGCACGGCGGGTTCACGCCTGTATGTGCAACGCGGTCTGTATGACAGAGTGGTGCAGGGGCTGGCCGACGTGGCCGCCGGCATGACGCTGGGGTCGGGCTTTGACCCCGCCACGCAGATCGGTCCGCTGATTTCGGCGCGCCATCAGCAGCGTGTCTTGGACTACATCGGTATCGGCCGGGCCGAAGGCGGGCGGGTGCTGGCCGGGGGGGCGGCGGACGATGGCGACGGCTACTTCGTGCGTCCCACCGTGTTCGCCGATGTGCCGCAACAAGCGCGCATCGCCCAGGAAGAGATCTTCGGGCCCGTCGTCGTGGCGCAATCGTTCGACACGCTGGATGACGCGGTGCGTCTGGCCAACGACAGCGCATTCGGACTGGGCGCCAGCATCTGGAGCAACGACCTGACGCGCGTGCAGCGCCTGATCCCGCAAATCAATGCGGGCACGGTGTGGGTCAACACGCACAACATGCTGGATCCCAACATGCCGTTTGGCGGGTTCAAGCAATCAGGCGTCGGCCGCGAACATGGCAGGGCCGTGATTGAGATGTATCTGGAGAAGAAGTCGGTTTGCATTGCGTACTAGAACAGACCAAGGGGTATGGGATGGCAGGCATGACATACCGCCACATCCGCGCGGGCGCCGCGTTGATGCTGGCATGGGCGGGCGCAACGCAGCCGGCGTGGGCGGGCGACCCCAGCGCGCGCGACTGGATCCCGGCGCCGGTGGGCACCAACATCGTGGCGGGCTACCTGGCCGGCTTGCGCTCGTCCGGCTTGTATTCGGAAGGCAAACGCGTGCAAGGGGCGTCAGTCGACGTCAACGCGCTGGTCTATCGCCAGATGCACTACCGGGATTTCTACGGCAAGACGGTGCAACTGGAGTTCATCATTCCGATGACTCGCACGTCGCTGGACCTGCCTGGCGTGCCGGGCGATCACCAAACCGGCATCGGCGACGTCACGCTGGGCTCGGCCATCTGGCTCTACAACAACGAGCAGACCAAGACCTGGTTCGCCTGGGAACCGTTCGTGGTGGCCCCGGTAGGGCGCTACGACGGCTCGCGACCCGACGTGTCGCCCGGCAAGAACCGCTGGTCCACCATCCAGGACTTTTCCTTCGTCCAGGGCGTAGGGGAATCCACGTTTCTGGAGGCGATCGCCGAAGTGGAAATTTACGGCCGCAATACCGACTGGTACGGCCAGACGCTGAAAAAGGACCCGTCGTTCCGCTTCTTTGCGTTGGCCTCCACCAACCTGACGCCCGACACCTACACCGGCATCCGCTACCGCTACGAAACGGGCGGACGAGAAACGTCGTCAGGCGAAACCGTGGCGACCCGCGCGCGCAATCACCAACTGGCCGCTGAACTGACCCACCAGATCAACGACGCCAACCAGATTCAGATGCAGTACATCCACGACCTCAAGGTCGAGAACGGGCCTAGGATGCGCGGCGTTCAACTGCGCTACGTCTACGCCTTCTAGGGAATCGGATCATGACACCAGGAGAATATCGATGATTGCGCCTCAAGCCAGATCACGGGCGTCGCGGGTGGGCCGATGGGCGCTGTGCGCGGCCTTGGTCAGCGTCACGGGCCTAGCCTGGGCCGACCTGCCCATAGAAGAGCTGAAGGGCGGCACCCGCTTGCCCTCGGCCAACGCACACCGCCTTTACGTCATGGACGTGGCCTTCAACCATATGGTCGACAGCCGCATCAACGTCTACGACGGCGACACCGGCAAATTCCTGGGCCTGGTGCCCACCTCGTTCAACGGCCACATGACGGTATCGGCCAACGGCCAGGACATCTACGTCATGACGTCCTATTACGAGCGGCTTAATCGCGGCAAGCGCACCGACGTCATCGAAGCATGGGACGCCGAAACGTTGACCCCGAAGTACGAAGTGCCGATTCCGAACAAGCGGGCGCAAGCGCTGAATTACCGCAATTATCTGCGCCAGACCACGGACGGTGAACTGCTGTTGGTGCAGAACGCCACGCCGGCTACGTCGGTCACCGTGGTCGACCTGAAGACGCGTCAGTTCGCCGACGAAATCACGGCGGCGGCGGGGTGCTGGAGCGTCATCCCGTTGCCGTCCCGCCCGCGTAGCTTCACCACCATCTGCGGTGATGGCGCGCTGTTGACCATCGACCTGGACGCCGCGGGCAAGCCCGCGACCCAGCAGCGCAGCAAGCCGATGTTCGACGTGGAAAAGGATCCCATCTTCACGCACACAGAAAACCTGGGCGACACCTTCTACTTCGTATCTTTCAACGGCAACGTCTACACCGCCGACTTCAGCGGCAAGGACGTGCAGTTTGGTGCGCCATGGTCCCTGCTGGACGCCACCGGCAAAGATCGCGGCTGGCGGCCCGGCGGCTACAACATGCTGGCTGTGAACCGCGCGCTGAAGCGGCTGTACGTGGGCATGCATCCCAACGGAGCGGAAGGCACGCACAAGGCGCCCGCTGCGGAAATCTGGGTGTATGACTTGGAATCGCGCAAGCGCATCGCGCGCGTGCCGGGCAAGGGCGCGGTGTCGATGTCGGTATCGCAGGACGACAAGCCCCGGCTGTTCACCATCGACGGCAGCAATGTCGGCGTGTTCGACGCCGCGCCGACGGCGCCGGTTTTCAAGACCACCATTCAGGCTGCGGGCGAAACCGCGGTGCAGGTCGAGCCGCAACCCGTCCGGAGCACGCCATGAATAATCCCGTGTTGTTCTACGGCGCCAGCGCCGCGCTGGCATGTGTGCTGCTGTTGGGCGCGCTTGAAAAGATCAAGGACCTGACAGCGTTCACAGCGGCCGTCTCCGGTTACGACCTGCTGCCGGCCCGCCTTGTCGGCGCGTTTGCACGAGGCTACGTGCTTGCCGAGATCGCGGCGGGCGCGTTGTTGCTGATACCGGGGCGCCAGCCGCTCGGCGCCGCGCTGGCCTTGGGCGTGCTGGCCGTGGCGACGCTGGCGCTGGCGATCAACCTGGCGCGCGGGCACCGGGATATCGACTGCGGATGTTCGGGGCCGGTTGCCAAGGCGCCGGGCGGGGCGCACGGCGGCCTGACATGGTGGCTGGTGCTGCGCAACGGCGCGCTAGCGCTATGGACGCTGCCGGCGCTGGCATCGCTGGAGGGGCACGCGCGCGGCCTGCAATGGGCGGACGCCGCCGCCGTGTTCGGCTTGGCAATGACCGCCGTGGGCCTGTACTTCACCGCCAATCACCTGTTGGCCTCGCATCTCAAGCTACGGAACCTTTGAAGGAGTTTCATATGGATGCCTTGATCATTTCCAATTTCCTGTTGTGGGGCGTGGTGCTGTGCCTGGTGCTCGTCATCCTGGCCCTGTCGCGCCAGATCGGCGTGCTGTACGAACGCGTGGCGCCGATGGGGGCGCTGACGATGGACAAGGGCCCCGCCGTGGGCGAGCCCGCGCCACACTTTGCCTTGGCCGATCTGCTGGGCCGCCGCATCACCATCGGCGAACGCGGCCAACACAGTCAGCTGCTGTTCTTTCTGTCGCCCACCTGCCCGGTGTGCAAGAAGCTGTTGCCCATCCTGAAATCGGTTGCAGCGACGGAAAGCGCGTGGTTGCGCATTGTGCTGGCCAGCGATGGCGAGATGCCCAAGCATCTTGCGTTCTACAAGCAGGCCGGTCTGGAACGATTCCCCTACGTGTTGTCCACCGAACTGGGCATGAAGTTCCAGATCAGCAAGCTGCCTTACGCGGTGCTGCTGGACGAAACCGGCATCCTGCGCGCCAAGGGGCTGATCAACTCCCGCGAGCAACTCGAAAGCCTGTTCACGGCCAAGGAACTTGGCGTGGCGTCGGTACAGGAATTCCTGGCGGCGGGCACGCTGAACGAAACCCAGATTTCCCGCAAGGAGAGCCGCAATGCACTGGCTGGATAAATTGGGAGAGCGCGCCACGCGCTCGGTCGCGCACGCCACGTCGCGGCGCAGCGTGTTGAATCGCATCGGCAAGCTGCTGGTCGGCACCGCGTTTCTGGTGCCGGTGCTGCCGGTTGCCCGCTCGGCGCCTGCCGCCGGGAAAAAGCCGCAAACGGACGACACGGCTTGCGATTACTGGGGCTACTGCGCGGTGGACGGGTTTTTATGTTCGTGCTGCGGCGGCAGCATGACATCGTGCCCGCCCGGCACCTCGCCGTCCGCCGTGTCGTGGGTGGGCACCTGCCATAACCCGCTGGACGGCAAGGACTATCTCATCAGCTACAACGACTGCTGCGGCAAGACGGCTTGCGGCAAGTGCATGTGCGCGGCCGCCGAGCGCGAGCGTCCGGGCTATCAGATGTTCCTGCACAACGACGTGAACTGGTGCATGTCAAATGAGTCCTCAATCTTTCACTGCACAACCTCGGTAATCGTGGGCATGGCCAAACCGCAACCGAAGGCGCCGGCCAAACCATGAGGCAGGGCGGCAACGCGCGCATGCGAAGGCGGTGCTGGGCGACCGCCTTCGCCCTGTTTGTTTTCGGGCAGGCGGCGGCCCAGGGCGATACCCCCCCGGCCGACCGCCTGCGGCAAACCGCCAGGGCCGACTACGTCCTGCAATGCGCGGGTTGCCATCGCGTGGACGGTCGTGGCAGCAACCCGCACGGCATTCCCGATTTTCGGCAATCGGTGGGGGCATTCGTGCATTTGCCCGCCGGGCGCGAGTATCTGGTCCGAGTGCCGGGCGCCGCGCATTCGCAGCTAAGTCATGCCGAACTTGCCGACGTGCTGAACTGGGTGCTGACCGAATTCAGCCCGGCCCAGTTGCCGGCGGATTTTGTTCCCTATAACGAAGCGGAAGTGGCGGCTGCACGGCCGCGCCGCTATGACGATGTGGTGCCCGTTCGGCATGAGCTGGCCAAGGCGTTGGCGTTAAGGGGGTTCACCTTGTCTGATTATTCTTACGGTAGCGACAGAAAGCCCTAGTCCGGACAATTTTTAGGGGTTGTCACCGATACTCGCCCGTCAGACGTGGTGCTAGAAAGAGGCAGCATCCATCCACCGAACGCTGTAGCTGTGCCACGGAGCTGGCCGATCCAGGCACAAAAGGCACGCCGTTTCCAGACGCCGGAGTCGCCATGTCATCGTCCTTGTTGCGCAGCACGCCCCGTCATTTTCTGGATTGCGCCAGCTGGCAGGAAAGCATCAGCAGCACCTTCGTACCCTTGGAAGTATCGGCGGTATCTTCCGCGCGTTTTTGCAATAGCGTGGCGGTGGATTCGCTGGGCTGGATGCACGTCAGCGAATTGCGCAGCAGCGCGCAGCGCGTGCGCCGCAGCAAGCTGCTGGCGGGCCAGTCCGAGCAGGCCGGCTACAAAGTCACGCTGCAATTGTCGGGGCGCAGCGAAATTCGCCAATCCAGCCGCAACGCCTTGCTGACGCCGGGTGAATGGAGCATCTACGACACCACGCGCCCCTACGAGGTTGACGTTGATGAGGGCGCTCATTTCCTGGTGATGCAGGTGCCGGGCAAGCATGCCCAGACCTGGCAGCCACACATGCAAAACGCGGTGGCGCGCAGCTTTAGCGCGCGGCAAGGCTGCGGCCGCATGGCGATGGATCTGCTGCGGGTGGCGCTGAACGAACACGCCCATCTATCGGAAAGCGCCGCGCGCGACGCCGCCAACGCGGTGCTGCAAATGATGGGGCTGGATATCAGCGAGCGGACGGGCGGGCAGGTCGATCAAGACCAGGTAGGGGTCAAGCAGGCGCAATTGCGGCGCGTTCAGCAGTACATCATGGAAAATCTGCACGATCCGAATCTGTCGCCGGTCTCGACGGCGGCGGTGTTTCGGATGTCGCGCCGCTATCTGTACAACCTGTTCGCGCTGGCGTCGACGACGCCGGCAGAGTTCATTCTTGGCGCCAGGCTGGAACGTAGCCGCGACGTGCTGCGCGATGCCTCGCAGGCGGCGCGGCAGATCGGTGATATCGCGTATCGCTTTGGGTTTTCAGATGCGGCCCGCTTCAGCCACGCTTTCCGCAAGCGCTTCGGCGCGTCGCCGTCAGAATATCGGCGGGAAGGGCGTTGAAAGGCAGAGCCGACGGTAGAAGGCAGGGGCCGATGGCGCAAGGCGCGGCCGGTATTTACAGCTGCTCTTCGTTGATCAGGTCTTCTTTGCCGTAGAACTTCACGCCGATGTGAATGCGGTCGCGCCCTTGCGCGCGGCGATGGCGGTTGGTATCGCGCAGCGAATACACGCAGCCGCAATATTCCTGCTGATAGAAGTTCTCGCGCTTGCTGATTTCGATCATGCGGGCCGAACCGCCGCCTTTGCGCCAGTTGTAGGTCCAGTAGATCAGGTCGTCGTAGCGGGCGGCGGCGCGTTCGCCGCAGCCGTTGATCTGGTTCATGTCTTTCCAGCGCGAAATGCCCAACGAGCTGGTGATGGTGTCAAAGCCGTGCTCGTGTGCATACAGGGCTGTGCGCTCAAAGCGCATGTCGAAGCAGGCGGTGCAGCGTTCGCCGCGCTCGGGGGCGTCTTCCATGCCCTTGACGCGGTCAAACCAGTTATCCATGTCGTAGTCGGCGTCGATGAATTCGATGCCGTGCTGCTCGGCAAAGCGAATGTTCTCCTGCTTGCGGATCTCGTACTCTTTTACCGGATGGATGTTCGGGTTGTAGAAGTAGATCGCGTAGTCGATGCCGGAAGCCGTCATGGCTTCCATGACCTCGCCAGAACAGGGCGCGCAGCACGAGTGCATCAGCACTTTGCTACGGCCGGCGGGAAGGTCAAGCTTGGGGCGGACGAGTTCGGACATGGCGTGCACGGGAAAAAGACGAAAAACGCCTTATTTTACCGCGAGTTGCCGTGCCCGGCCGGCGCTCGGGCCAAGACCGGGGCCATCACGCGGCCATCACGCGACCCTCACGCGGCTATCACGGGGCTATCACTTAGGGGCGCCCAGGCTGTAACCCCGGACGTCACCCCGGCTGTGCCCCCGTCTTTGAGCCCGACATCGGCCCCGACATCGGCGCCATAACCGAGTCCCACAGCTCGCGCACCGCCGTGCGTTCCTCCACCAGTTGATCCGGCCCCACGCGCGCCTTTTCCACGCCCTGCATGCGCAGCTGGTGCTGCACGCGGCGCAAGGTGCGGTAGGCGTCTGCCGCGCGCGCGGCCAGCTCGGGCGCGATTAGCCCGGCTTCGCCCGCCAGGCGCAACAGCGTGATGTTGCCCAGGTTCTTCACAAACACCGGGTGCGTTCCCGCATAGCAAAGCACCAGGTACTGCGTCACGAATTCCACGTCGACCATGCCGCCGCGGTCGTGTTTCAAATCAAACTGCTGGCTGGTGTTGGGATGGCCGGCGTTGATTTTCTCGCGCATCGCCAGCACTTCGTCGCGCAGCGCAGCGGGGTCGCGCGGCTGCACCAGGATCGCTTCGCGGATGGCTTCGAAACGGGCGCCCACGTTGGCATCCCCGGCGGCAAAGCGCGCGCGGGTCAACGCCTGGTGTTCCCAGGCCCAGGCATGCTTGTGCTGATATTGCTCGAACGCTTCCATGGAAACGGCCAGCAGCCCGGCGTCACCATCGGGCCGCAGGCGCAGGTCCACTTCATACAGCCGGCCCGACGAGGTCATCGTTGACAGCCACGACGTCATGCGACGGCCCAGCTTGGCATAGACCTCGGCGGCGTCCTCGCGCGGATCGTCGAACAGAAACACCAGGTCCAGGTCGGATGCATAACCGAGTTCCTTGCCGCCCAGCTTGCCATACGCGATGACCGCGAATCGGGGCGGTTCGCCTTCCAGCTTGTTCACCAGCGGCCAGGCGCGACGAATGGTTTCGGTCAGCAGCAGGTCGGCAAGCGCCGACAATTGGTCGGCCAGTTTTTCAACCGTGAGTTCGCCTTCCAGATCCTGCGCCAGCAACTGGAAGCTGGCTTGGCGCTGTACGTCGCGCATCAGGTTCATCTGGCGTTCGATGTCCGGCGAGCCATCGGGCAGCCGGCAAGCGTCCAGGTCGGCGGTCAGTTGGCGTGCGATCTGCGCGAAGTCCAGCGGTTGGAACAAGGTGCGCCAGTCAATCAGGCTATCCAGCAGCAACGGGTGCTGCGTCAGGTACTGCGCCGCCCACGGGCTGGCCGCCACCATGCGCGCCACGCGCGCCAGGGTGTCGGGGTATTCGGCCAGCAGCGCCAGATAGGCGCTGCGCTGGGCAATTTTTTCGATCAGGTCAAACAGGCGCACAGCGGCGTTCAGCGGTGCCGGGGTCTGCCGCGCGGCGCGCAGCGCGGCGGGCAGCAGCGTTTCCATGCGGCGGCGGCTGCTGTCGGGCAGGCTGCGCACGCGATGGCTGCCCAGCAGGGTCTCGGTACGCCGCAACAAATCTTGGGCCTCGTCGCCGAAAGCCTGGCGGATCTGCTCGGCCAGTTCGCATTCGTTGTCGGGTTCTTCGGCGTCGTCGGAGGCGTCGCCGGACGTGCCGGTGTCCTCGGCGTCGCCCATGCCAACCATGCGGAATACGTTGCGGAACGTTTGCGAAACGAATTTGCGGTGCGCGGCCAGCGTGCTTTCAAAATCGTCATGGCTCATGCCCAGCGCAGCGGCCAGCGCGGCTCGGTGTTCCGGGTCGCCGGGCAGGAGGTGCGTTTGTTCGTCTTCGCGATACTGCAAGGCGTGTTCGGTACGGCGCAGGTAGCGGTAGGCCTCTTCAAGCCTGCGCGCGTCGTCCTCGGGCACCAGGCCCGCAACGCGCTCGGCGTGCAGCGCTTCCAAAAGGCCACGCTTTTGCAGGGCGGGCATGCGACCGCCGCGTATCAGTTGTGCCAGCTGCACCACGAATTCGATCTCGCGGATGCCGCCGTCACCCAGCTTGATATTGTTGGCGCTGTCGATACCGTTGCGCGCCATGGCGCGACGTTGCCAATCCTGCCGAATACGTTCGCGCAGCGCGCGCAGCGCGGCCAGCGCATCAAAGTCAAAGTACTTGCGATAAACGAACGGCACGCGCAGGCTTTCCAGCTGGCGGGCCTGCGCGGCACTGTCGCTGCCTTCAAAAGCCTGGGCGGGCATGATGCGCGCCTTCAACCAGGCATAACGTTCCCATTCGCGCCCCTGGCCGATCAGGTAGTGTTCCAGCGCATCCAGGCTCCAGGCTAGCGGGCCGGCGTCACCGTCGGGTCGCAGACGCAGGTCCGTGCGGAATACCTGGCCGTTGGCATCCACTTCCGAAATCACCGGCATCATGCGTCGCGTCAGGCGGCCGTAGAACTCGTGGTGGCTGATGCGGCGTGGACCATCGGTTTCACCTTCTTCGCCATACAGCATGATCAGGTCGATGTCCGAGGACACGTTCAGCTCGCACCCGCCCAGCTTGCCCATGCCGACAATCAGCATTTCCTGGGGCTTGCCCGAGGCCGGGTCGCGCGGCACGCCGTGCACGGCCGCCAGGTCGGTGGCCACGCTGCGGTAGGCTTGCGCCACCGCGATGTCCGCCAACGTGGTCATCGCGCCCACCACTTCTTCCAGATCCGCCTGCCCGGACAAGTCGCGCACAATCAATACGCTGAAGACACGTTCGCGTAATTTGCGCAGCACCATGCGGCAGGTATCCACGGGCAGGATGTCCGGCGCATTGGGGCCGGCCAGCTCGGCCTGCCAGTGCGCCATGCGGGCGGCCGTGACGGGCTGCTGCACGGCATCGGCAAGCCAGGCGGCCAGGTCGGGATGGGCGTCCAGTCGGCGGCGCAAATGACCGGACCAGGCAAGGGCGGGGGCAAGCAAAGAGGGCGAGGACATGGCGTGGGGGCGGCAGACGAATGGACGCGTTTCAGGTATAAATGGGGACGATACCGCAAGACATATTCTCCTGCCCACCGATCCGTGTCTGTTTCAAAAAAAGCCCCCGTGCCGCGCACGCGTAGCGTGCTCTGCTGCCTGTTCTGGGCCGCGCTGATCATCTATGGCGTGGTGGCGGTCGGCTTTCTAAGCGTGCGCTATTGGGTGCTGCCCCGTGTGGGCGAATGGCGTCCACAGATTGAAGCGTACGCCAGCGAGGCGCTGGGCGCGCGCGTCACCATCGGGGACATCAAGGCCGAGTGGCAGGGCCTGAACCCCCGCCTGGACCTGACATCGGTTCAAGTGGTGGACGACAGCGCCACGCCGGTTCTGTCCCTGCCTTCCGTATCCGCCGTGCTGGCGTGGCGCAGCGTGCTGACCTTGTCGCCCCGTCTGGTGCGCTTGCAGGTGCGCAAGCCTGAACTGACCCTGCGCCGCGATCCCGATAATCATCTATGGGTGGCCGGCCAGAACATCGACCTGAATGCCAGCGACCATCGGTCCGATCTGGACCACCCCGCGTTGCGCTGGCTGGTGCGTCAGCGCGAATTGGCAATTAGTGACGCGACCATCATCTGGCAAGACGATCTACGGCGCGCGCCCGCGCTGCCGTTGACCGGCGTCGATTTTCTGATGCGCAACGGCAGCCTGTCGCATCGCTTCGTGCTGCGCGCCTCGGCCGGCGATGCGCTGGCGCGCAAGGTTGAACTGCGCGGCGAATTCAATCGCAGCCTGTTCGCGGCCAACTCGTCCAACCCCGCCAGCTGGAGCGGCCAGCTTTATACAGAGCTTGATGACGTCGAACCGCAAGCGTGGGTGCCGTGGGCACCGGCCCCGGTCATCTCCGGCCGCATTGCCGCCCGCGCGTGGCTGCAACTGGAGCGCGGCAAGTTCACCGATCTGACGACCGACGTGGCGGTGCGCGGGGTGAATTGGGCGGCCTCCAAGGACGGCACGGCAGTACGCGGCGCCTCGGCGCAATTCCGTTTGCAGGGGCTGCCCGGCGATTTTTTCCAGCTTGAAGGCGTGCCGTTGGCGCGCAGCCCGGGGGCGGCCGATGTGTCGCTGAAGGGCGCGGCGCAGCACCTGCAAGTGACGCTGCCGGGCGTGTTCCAGGAACCTACCCTGGTCGCGCGTGAATTGGCCGTGGACGCGCAGGTGAAAGGGCCCGATGCGAAAAACTGGTTTGTCGACGTGGCCGGCCTGCACGTGGTGAACGACGACCTGGACGTGCGCTTGCAGGGCCAGTGGAAGCGCGAAGGCAAGACAGCGGCCGGCAGCGTCGACATGCGCGGCACGATGGTGCGCGGCGCTATGTCGGCTATCCACCGCTACCTGCCGCTTGAGGTAAACGCCGACGCCCGGGAATGGCTGGCCGTAGGCTTGCCCGCCGGGGAAATGCGGTCGGCCTCTATCTTGCTCAAGGGCGACCTGGACGATTTCCCGTTCGCCGCGCCCAACGCAACGGGCGAATTCGTCATCGCCGGCGCCTATGCGGGCGCCAAGGTCGATTACGCGCCTCCCGGCCAGCGACGCAAAGGCTGGCCGATGTTGGAGAATCTGTCCGGCAACTTCCGTATCGACAAGGTCAGCCTGAAGCTGGATAGCGCAGGCGGTGCCACCGCGCGCACCGGACCCGGCCAGACGCTGAATATGGGGGCCGTGACCGCCACCATTCCCGACATGGACCAGGGCGCGGAATTGTTGCTCAACGGCGAGACGTACGGCCCGGTGTCGGCCTATCTGGCGATGGCGGCCAATTCCCCGCTTGGCGGTCTGTTGGACGGCGCGCTGGACGAGGCGCGCGGCACCGGTGACTGGCGGGTGCCGCTGAAGCTTAAGGTGCCCTTGTTGAACACCGACGACACGCAGGTGCAGGGGCACATCCTGTTCTCGGACAACAGTTTTACCTTCATGCCGGAAATGCCCTTGCTCAAGGACATGCACGGCGATCTGGAATTCTCGGAAAAAGGGGTGCAGACCAAAGAACTGCGCGCGCAGTTCCTGGGCGGGCCGGTGAAGATTTTCGGCACCCTGGCGCAGAACTCGGACGCGCTTCAGTTTGAAGGAGCCCTGACGGCGGGCGGATTGACGCAGTTGGGCAATATGCCTTCGATGTCGCGCTTTTCGGGCAAGACGGCCTACAAGGGGCGGCTGGGTTATCAGAAGGGCGGATCGGTCGAGATCTCGATGGAATCGAATCTTTCGGGCATGGCCATCGACATGCCGGCGCCCGTGGGCAAAGCGGCGTCGTCATCGCAATTACTGAAATTGCAGTGGGGAACGGCCCAGGACCGCGGCTCAAAAGACCGCCGCTGGCTGACGGCCAGCCTGGGCGAGAACGTCAACGCGCTGTTCGAGCGCGACCCTGCTGATGGGGCGCCGTCTTACTTTGCCCGGGGCGCATTGGGCATCGGCCGGCCCGCCAGCTTGCCGGAACGCGGAATGAGCCTGAACGCCAGCCTGCCAGAACTCGACATGGACGGCTGGGAAGCCGTGGTGGACGGGTTCGACACGCCGGCGGGCAAAAGCGGCGCCAAGAAAGCCGCGCAAAAACCGGTATTCCCGCCGCCTGAACGCATCAGCCTGGCCACCGGCATGTTGCGCACCAGCGGCTACACGCTTAATGACCTGACGCTGTATGCCATGCGTCCCGGGCCGTCTCAGTGGCGGGTGGACATCCAGTCGCGCCAGGCGACCGGGTCATTGGAATGGCAGGAGGCCTCGGGCGCAATCGCGGGCCAGATCAAGGCGCGAATGAAGCACCTGGCGTTCGGCGGCGAGGGCGACACGAACGAAGCCGACAAGGCCCTGGCGTCCGGCAACGACTTGTCCGATATTCCGGCCATCGACCTGCAAGCGAAGGAGTTCTTTCTGTATGGCAAGAACGTAGGCGAGCTTCAGGTGGTGGGCACGAACCTGGCACGCGGGCGCCAGTGGCGGCTGGACAAACTGACGATCACCAACGATGCCGCCAACCTGAACGCCACCGGCACGTGGCGGCTGGAAGGACCCGATCGGGGCCTGAGCGTGGACGTCAACGCCAACTTCGTGGACCTGGGCAAGTTCATGAACCGCATCGGCTTCGAGAACGTCGTGTCGGGCGGCTCGGGCACCGCGCAAGGCAAGGCAACCTGGCGCAATCTGCCGTGGACGCACAAGGTGGCGGATGTGGCGGGCGAGGTCGATATCAGCCTGGACAAGGGCCGCTTCATGCACGTGAATTCCCGTACCGCCCGGCTGCTGGAATTGTTGTCGCTGCAATCGCTGCAACGTCTGGCGCGGCTGGACGTCAACCCGACCAACCTGCTGCGCGACGGGTTCCCGTTCGATACCATCCGGGGCCGCGTGAAGATGGCCGACGGCAAGATGTCCACCGAAGGCTACAAGATCAACGGGCCCGTGGCGGCGATTGTTCTGGCGGGCGGCGTGAACATCATCAGCGAACGCTGGGACTTGAAGGCGGTGGTGATCCCCAACCTGGATGCCAGCGGGGCGGCCATGGTGACGGCGCTGGCCGTGAATCCGCTGATCGGCCTTGGCGCTTTTGTCACGCAATGGCTGCTCAAGCAGCCGCTGGCGCGCGCAATGACGATGGAATATTCGGTGACGGGTGACTGGGACGATCCGCAGATCGAGCCCATCGAAGCCGCGGGCAAGTCGGGCGACAAGTCAGGCGACAAGCCGGCAGACAAGCAGACGCCGCGCCCGTTCACGGCGCCCGCCCGGGGCGCCATGCCGGAATTCATCGAACATTAGAGCCGGACCAGTGCACTGAGCCCATAAAAAAAACCGCCTGTATGCAATGCAGGCGGTTTTTTCTTTGACGCAGGGCGCCGGCTTACCGAATGTCGGCTTACTTCTTCTTCATCATGTCGAAGAATTCGGCGTTGGTCTTGGTGGCACGCATTTTGTCCAGGATGAACTCCATGGATTGCACTTCGTCCATGTCGTGGATGAACTTGCGCAGCACCCACACCTTTTGCAGCAGGTCGGGGGCAATCAGCAGTTCTTCGCGGCGCGTGCCCGACTTGTTCAGGTTGATGGACGGGTAGACGCGCTTTTCAGCCAGACGACGCTCAAGGTGGACTTCGGAGTTGCCCGTACCCTTGAATTCTTCGTAGATGACTTCGTCCATGCGGCTGCCGGTTTCAATCAGCGCCGTACCCAGGATGGTCAGCGAACCGCCTTCTTCCAGGTTACGTGCGGCGCCGAAGAAGCGCTTCGGACGTTGCAGGGCGTTGGCGTCCACACCGCCGGTCAGCACCTTGCCGGAGGCCGGCACAACGGTGTTGTAGGCGCGGGCCAGACGGGTGATCGAGTCCAGCAGGATCACGACGTCCTTCTTCATTTCGACCAGGCGCTTGGCCTTTTCGATAACCATTTCAGCCACTTGCACGTGGCGCGTGGCGGGTTCGTCAAAGGTCGACGCCACCACTTCGCCGCGCACCGTGCGCTGCATTTCGGTCACTTCTTCAGGGCGCTCGTCCACCAGCAGGACGATCATGACGGCGTCCGGGTAGTTGGTGGTGATGGCATGCGCGATGTGCTGCATCATCACCGTCTTGCCGGACTTGGGGCTGGCGACGATCAATCCGCGCTGGCCCATGCCGATCGGGGCGAACACATCCAGGATGCGGCCCGTCAGGTTCTCTTCGCTCTTGATGTCCCGTTCCAGGCGCATCGTGCGGTTCGGATGCAGCGGCGTCAGGTTTTCGAACATGATGCGATGCTTGATCGCTTCGGGCGCCACGCCGTTGACCTTATCCACCTTGACCAGCGCAAAGTAGCGTTCGCCGTCTTTCGGCGTGCGCACTTCACCTTCGATGGAATCGCCGGTGTGCAGGTTGAAACGGCGGATCTGCGAGGGCGAGATGTAGATGTCGTCCGTGCTGGCCAGATACGAGGTCTCGGGCGAGCGCAGGAAACCGAAGCCGTCAGGCAGGACTTCCAGAACGCCGTCGCCAAAGATCTGCTCGCCTTGCTTGGCGCGCCGTTTCATGATGGCGAACATCAATTCCTGCTTGCGCAGGCGGTTGGCGTTCTCGATTTCCAGGCCAGCGGCCATTTCGAGCAGCTGCGAAACGTGCAGCGCCTTCAGTTCGTTGAGGTGCATCGCGGTGAATGTGGGGGAAAAGTAAAGGAGGGTTCTGGCGGCGCGCCACGGACGGGCTCGCGCGGTATTGAATGAGCGCCGCCTCCAGGGCGGCGCCTTCGTTCACAGCACGCAGTTTACAACGCGCCGTCCAGGAATGCAGTGAGTTGCGACTTCGACAGCGCGCCAACTTTGGTGGCGGCGGCTTGGCCGTCTTTAAAGAGCATAAGGGTGGGGATGCCGCGGATGCCGTACTTGGTGGCGGTACCCTGGTTTTCGTCCACGTTCAGCTTCGCGATCGTCAGGCGACCTGCGTACTCGGTGGCGACTTCTTCCAGGATCGGGGCAATCATCTTGCAGGGGCCACACCAGGCAGCCCAGTAGTCCACCAGCACCGGCTGGCCGGATTTCAACACATCGGCATCGAAGCTTGCGTCACTGACGTTCTTGATTTGGTCGCTCATGATGGTGATTCTCGGTTCGGCAGCAAAAGGCGCGTAAAAAGGGACGCGCCTTGCCGTTGTTCTTGTATGTGGAATGGATTAAAGCATACCACTGTCAATAACAACAGGCATACCACTGTTAATAACAACAGGGTTTGCTGGTTTTGTGTAGGATGTTGCGGCGCAGTCGTTTGTGATCCGGGCATTGAAGCCCTGACGCGCTGGCTGTGACTGTCATCATCCTACCGAATTCGGAGTTGGTCAGGTCGTGCGCAACCCACCGGGAGCCGCGCAGAATCTAGGCTTATCCGTAAAATGTCGGTTTTTTTCCACAGATGTTGGGGATAACTTGGCCACTCCACGTTACACCGAGGCGTCCATTCGCGTCCTGAAGGGGCTGGAGCCCGTGCGCCAGCGCCCGGGCATGTACACCCGCACCGAAAACCCCCTGCACGTTGTGCAGGAGGTCATTGATAACGCCGCAGACGAGGCCTTGGCCGGCTACGGCAAACAGATCCAGGTCACGCTGCACAGTGATGGCAGCGTGTCCGTCGAGGATGACGGCCGGGGCATCCCCGTCGGCCTGCATCCCGAAGAAGGCGCGCCCGTCGTCGAATTGGTCTTCACCCGCCTGCACGCGGGCGGCAAGTTCGACAAGGCGGGCGGCGGCGCCTATGCCTTCTCGGGCGGGCTGCACGGGGTGGGCGTTTCTGTCACCAACGCGCTGGCGACCCGGCTTGAAGTCGTGGTCTGGCGCGACGGCGCGGTCAACCGGCTGGTGTTCAAGGGCGGCGACGTTGCTGAACCCCTGGCGCCGTACGACCAGGGCGGCCGCAAGAAATCGGGCACCCGCGTGCGCGTCTGGCCCGATGCCAAATATTTCGACAGCCCCAATATTCCGCTGGGCGAACTGACGCACCTGTTGCGTAGCAAGGCCGTGCTGCTGCCCGGCGTGAAAGTCACGCTGGTCAACGAGAAAAGCGGCGACACCAAGACGTGGCAATACCAGGATGGCCTGCGCGGTTACCTGGCCGAAGCGCTGACCGGCGCCGAATTGATGGTGCCGTTCTTCGAAGGCCAGCAGTACGCCGGGGCCGACCACGAGAACTTTGCCGAAGGCGAGGGCGCCCAGTGGGTTGTGGCCTGGACCGAAGACGGCAACGCCGTGCGAGAGTCCTACGTCAACCTGATCCCGACACCGGCCGGCGGGACGCACGAGTCCGGTCTACGCGAAGGCCTGTTCGGTGCGGTGAAGGGCTTTGCCGAATTGCACAGTCTTTTGCCCAAGGGCGTGAAGCTGTTGCCCGAAGACGTGTTCGCCCGCGCCAGCTTTGTGCTGTCGGCCAAGGTGCTGGACCCGCAATTCCAGGGCCAGATCAAGGAACGGCTGAACAGCCGCGACGCCGTGCGTCTGGTGGGCGGCTTTGCCAAGAGCGCGCTGGATCTCTGGCTGCACAGCAACGTCGAATACGGCAAGAAGCTGGCGGAGCTGGCAATTCGTCAGGCACAGGCGCGCCAGCGCTCGGCCCAAAAGGTTGAAAAGCGCAAGAGCTCCGGCGTGGCCGTGCTGCCCGGCAAGCTGACCGATTGCGAATCCAGCGACGCCAGCCGCACGGAAGTGTTCCTGGTCGAGGGCGACTCCGCGGGCGGGTCCGCCAAGATGGGGCGCGACAAGGAATTCCAGGCCATCCTGCCGCTGCGCGGCAAGGTGCTCAATTCCTGGGAAGTGGACCGCGACCGGCTCTTTGCCAATAACGAAATCCACGACATTTCCGTTGCGATCGGCGTAGACCCCCACGGCCCCAACGACACGCCGGACCTGTCCGGCCTGCGTTATGGCCGCATCTGCATCCTGTCGGACGCTGACGTCGACGGCTCGCACATCCAGGTCTTGCTGCTGACCCTGTTCTACAAGCACTTCCCGAAACTGGTGGAAGCCGGCAACGTGTTCGTGGCCAAGCCGCCGCTGTTCCGGCTGGATGTGCCCGCGCAGGGCAAGCGCCCGGCCCGCAAGATCTACTGCCTGGACGAAGGGGAACTTGAAGCCGCGCAGGACAAGCTGCGCAAGGAAGGCGTGCGCGAAGGCGCCTGGTCGGTCAGCCGCTTCAAGGGCCTGGGCGAAATGAACCCGGAACAACTGTGGGAAACCACCATGAATCCGGACACGCGCCGCCTGCTGCCCGTGGGTTACGGCGATCAGACCCCCGAAGACACCACCCGCATGTTCGACATGCTGATGGGCAAGGGCGAATCCTCGCAGCGCCGCGCCTGGATCGAGGAAAAGGGCAATCTGGCAGAGCTGGACATCTGATGACGTCCACCTTGCCTGACCCCGCCTCCGACTCCGCTCGCATGACCGTCGACATGACGGCCGACGACTACGCCGAGTTCGCCGCCTATGTATACAGGCGGCCCGAACTGCGTCGGCGTCGGTATCGCTCGCACCTGCGGTTTGGCGTGCTGATGATCGTGGCGCTTTTTGCCTACCTGGTCTGGCAGACCTGGGACGGCAAGGGGCCCAACTGGTCGCAGATGCTGCCCGTGTATTTCGAGGGGCTGGCGGTGGGCCTGGGCATTCTGGCGCTGTTGGCGCTGGCGTATGAATTCGTGCTGCCGCCGCTGGTGCGGATGAACACGCGCCGCATGCTCAAGAGGCAGCCCGACGACCTCTTCCTGGGACGGCATCAGCTGGACTTCGGCCCGGACGGCATTCTGGATACCACCGGCAGCGCTTCCGGCCGGATGGAATGGTCGGATATCCGTCGCGTCGAGGAAACGCCGCAGCACCTGTACGTCATTCTGGGCACCTTGCAAGGCGTGATCATTCCCAAGCGCGGCCAGGATGCCGCCACGCTGGCAGCGGTGCGCGCCCAACTGCGCGCGCACGTCGCCGACACCCAGCTGGCCCCGTCCGCGTAAAGGCGCATTGGCGCCGTTTCGATGAAATTGTCTACCTGAATAACCATGACCGACAGCAATCAACCCGGCCTGTTCGACCCCACCCCGCCCGATGGCGATGGCGATGCCAATGCCGCCATCACGTTGGCGCGCTACGCGGAACAGGCTTATCTGGACTACGCGGTGTCCGTGGTGCGCGGCCGCGCCTTGCCCGACGTGGGCGACGGGCAGAAGCCCGTGCAACGCCGCATCCTTTTCGCCATGCAGGCGATGGGGCTGGCCGCCGGCGCCAAGCCGGTGAAGTCCGCGCGCGTCGTGGGCGACGTGCTGGGTAAGTACCACCCGCACGGCGACCAGGCCGCCTATGACGCCATGGTGCGCATGGCACAGGACTTCTCGCTGCGCTATCCGCTGATCGATGGCCAGGGCAACTTCGGTTCGCGCGACGGCGATAACGCCGCCGCCATGCGATACACCGAGGCGCGCCTCACGCCCATTGCCAAGCTACTGCTTGATGAGCTGGACGAAGGCACGGTCGACTTCGTGCCTAACTACGACGGCAGCCAGCAAGAACCCCAGATGCTGCCCGCGCGGCTGCCCATGATGCTGCTGAACGGCGCATCCGGCATTGCCGTGGGCATGGCCACCGAGGTGCCGCCGCACAACCTGCGCGAAGTGGCGCAGGCCTGCGTGGCGCTGATCAAGCACCCGCAATTGCCGGACGCCGAATTGCACGCCATGATTCCCGGCCCCGACTTTGCCGGTGGCGGCCAGATCATCACGCCGGCCGCCGATATCGCGCAGATCTACGGCGCGGGGCGTGGGTCCCTGAAGGTGCGCGCGCGCTGGCAGTTCGAAGAAATGGCGCGCGGCCAGTGGCAGCTGGTCATCACCGAATTGCCCCCGGGTACGTCGGGCCAGAAGGTGCTGGAAGAGATCGAGGAAATCACCAATCCCAAGGTCAAGTCCGGCAAGAAGAGCCTGACGCCCGAGCAGACGCAGGCCAAGGCCGTGATGCTGAATCTGCTGGACGCCGTGCGCGATGAATCCGGCAAGGATGCGGCGGTGCGCCTGGTCTTCGAACCCAAGACCTCGCGCGTGGACCGTGACGAATTCGTCAACACGCTGCTGGCGCAGACCAGCATGGAAAGCAGCTCGTCGATCAACCTGGTGTGTATCGGCACCGACGGCCGGCCGCGCCAGAAGGGCCTGCGCGACATCCTGGTCGAATGGGTGGCGTTCCGCACCAATACCGTGGTGCGGCGCACGCGTTTCCGCCTGGACAAGGTCACCGACCGCATCCACGTGCTGGAAGGCCGCATGCTGGTCTACCTGAACGTGGATGAAGTCATCCAGACGATCCGCGAATCCGACGAGCCGCGCGCGGCGCTGATGGAACGCTTCAAGCTGTCCGAGCGCCAGGCCGAAGACATCCTGGAAATGCGCTTGCGCCAGTTGGCTCGCCTTGAAGGCTTCAAGATCGAGCAGGAACTGGCCGACAAGCGCAAGGACCAGATTTCGTTGCAGGAACTGCTGGACAATCCGACGACGCTCAAGCGCCTGCTGATCAAGGAAATCGAGGCCGACGCCAAGCAGTATGGCGACGACCGCCGCACGCTGATCGAAACGGCCGAACGCGCCGTGCTCGAAACCAAGGTGCTGGACGAACCGGTGACGGTGATCGTGTCGCAAAAGGGCTGGCTGCGCGCGCGTCAGGGCCACGGCCACGATGCCGCCCAGTTCACCTTCAAGCAGGGCGACGATCTGTACGGCGCCTTTGAGTGCCGCACCACCGACACGCTGATCGCCATGGGCGACAACGGCCGGGTGTATTCGGTGCCGGTGGCGGGCTTGCCCTCGGCCCGGGGTGACGGCCAGCCGGTCACGACCATGATCGATCTGGAGTCCGGCACGCGCATTGTCCACACGATCGCGGCCGCGCCCGAATCTCGTTGGCTGTTGGCCACGCGCGGCGGCTATGGCTTTGCGGCCAAGCTGTCCGACATGGTCAGCCGCCAGCGCGCCGGCAAGCAGTTCATCACGCTGGAAACCGGCGATGAAATGCTGCGCCCCGTGCCGTTGTTCGACGGCGCCACGCAACTGGCGCTGCTGTCGGCCAAGGGCAAGTTCCTGGTGTTCGGGCTGGACGAATGCAAGTCCTTGTCGGGCGGGGGCCGTGGCACCATCCTGATGGGCCTGGACGCGTCCGACAAGCTGGATCAGACGGTGCCGATCGGCGCTCGCGGCCTGCGCGCCACGGGCATCTATCGCAACAAGCTGACCGAGGACATCCTGGTGGGCGATGCGCTGGCGCCGTATGTGGGCAAGCGCGCGCGCAAGGGTCGTCAGCTGGACGTGCGTCCCAAGCAGCCGGTCCTGTCGCCCGTGCTGGGGTAAGGCCAAAGGCCATGCCCGGGCGCGCGCCCATGACTCACGCCGCAGCGCATGCCATGCCCGCCAGCCGCTTGGCGCACGTGGATGCGCTGCGCGGCTTTGCGCTTTTCGGCATCCTGGTCGTGAACATCGGCGTTTTCTCGTCGCCTTTCTACGGCGCGGGCATGGCCGACCCGAACTACTCCCGCCCGCTGGACCTGGCGGTGCACTGGCTGATCGCCTGCCTGTTCGAAACCAAGTTCTATCTGCTGTTTTCCTTTCTGTTCGGCTACAGCTTCACGTTGCAGATGGCGGCGGCTGAACGCAGCCACGCGGCCTTCGCCCCGCGCTTTCTGCGGCGGTTGGGGGGCTTGGCCATGCTGGGCGCACTGCACGCCGTGCTGTTCTATCAAGGCGACATCCTGCTGACCTACGCCTTATTGGGTTTGGGCTTGCTGGCGTGCCGCCGGATCGCACCCCGGCATGCACTGCGCACCGCGCTGTGGCTAATCGTGCTGGCCGCAACGGTGTGGGGGGTGCTGGGCCTGCTCAGTTTCCTGGACCCTGTACCCACCGGCTACGAGGCGCGGTATTGGGCCGACGCGCTGGCGTCTATCGAGGCGTATCGCGGCACGATCGGCACAACAATCGCCCAGCACATCAAGGAATTGACGACGTCGGTGTGGTTCATGGTGCTGTTCGTGCAAGGGCCGTTTGTGTTCGCGATGTTCCTGGCCGGCTACGCGCTGGGCCGGCGCCAGGCGCTGGCCGACCCCTGGCGGCAACCGCGCGCGCTGTGGTTGCTGTGCGCGTTCGGCTTGCTGCCGGGCCTGGCGGGATCTGCGTTGTATGCGACCTCGTCCCTGCCGTTTGCCGGTGCCGCGTGGGAATTGCCCGGGCTGGCGGTGGACTTGCTGACGGCACCGCTGTTAAGCATGTCGTACGCCGCCGTGTTTCTGCTGGCGATCCGTACCCGCGCGGCTGGTGGCTTGGGGGCGTGGCTGGCGCCGGCCGGGCGGATGGCGTTAAGCAACTATCTGATGCAGTCGGTCGTTTGCGCGTTCCTGTTCACCGGCTGGGGCCTGCGCCTGTTTGCGTCGGTGTCGCCGCTGGCGACCGTGGGCATCGCGGTAGCCATATTCGCCGCTCAGCCGCCGTGGTCCGCGTGGTGGTTGAAGCATCACGCTTACGGCCCTGTGGAGTGGTTTTTACGCGCACTGACCATCGGGGCATTGCCGCCGTGGCGGCTGGCGCGCGCGGGCTGATTGGCATACCGGCTTACTCGTTGCGGCGGACCGCGTTTAGCGCGGTATCGATGGCGCCAACCAGACGTTCGGTCAATTGGTCCAGCTCGTCATCGGAAATGATGAACGGCGGGGCCAGCAACACGTGGTCGCCTTGGCGCCCGTCAATGGTGCCGCCCATCGGGTACACCATCAGCCCCTGGGCCATGGCTTCGCGCTTGATGCGTGCATGTAGCGCCAAGGCGGGGTCGAAGGTCTGCTTCGTGGCGCGGTCTTGCACCAGCTCAATCCCCATGAACAGGCCTCGACCACGGATGTCACCCACGTGCGGATGCTGGCCCAGCGCCTGCTCTAGCCGTTGCCGCAAGCCCGCGCCTTGTTCGCGCACGCGTTGCAGCAGCTTGTCGCGGCGGATCACCTCTTGTACGGCAAGCGAGGCGGCGCAGGCGATGGCGTGGCCCAGATAGGTGTGCCCGTGCTGAAAGAAGCCGCTGCCTTGCTGCATGGCGTCCACGATGCGTTGCTGCGCCATCACGGCGCCAATGGGCTGATAGCCGCCACCCAGGCCCTTGGCGATGGTGATTAGGTCGGGCACGACGCCTTCCTGTTCCACCGCGTACAGCGTGCCCGTGCGGCCCATGCCGCACATCACTTCATCGGCAATCAGCAGCACGCCGTGGCGGTCGCAGACCTCACGCACGTGCTTGAAGTAGCCGGGCACGGCGGTGACGGCGCCGCTGGTCGCACCCACCACCGGCTCTGCCACGAACGCCATCACGGTGTCCGGGCCCAGCTTCTCAAAGGTCTGTTCCAGTTCCCGCGCCAGGCGTTCGCCGTACTGCTCGGCGCTTTCGCCGTCGCGCTGATCCCGATACGCGTAGCAGGGCGAGACGTGTTCGACGTCGATCAGCAACGGCGCAAATTGCGCACGGCGCCACGCGTTGCCGCCCACCGCCAGCGCGCCCAGCGTGTTGCCGTGGTAGCTCTGGCGGCGGGCCACGATGTGGCGCCGTTGCGGCTGGCCGATTTCGACAAAGTACTGGCGCGCCATCTTCAGCGCCGCCTCGACGGCCTCGGACCCGCCCGACACGAAGTACGCGTGCGAAATGCCTTCCGGCGCGTCGGCCACCAGCCGCGCCGCCAACCGTTCGGCCACGTCGGTCGTGAAGAAGCTGGTGTGGGCGTAGGCCAGCGCATCGATTTGGGCGTGCATGGCAGCCTGGACGTCGGGGTGGTTATGTCCCAGGCAGGACACGGCGGCGCCGCCGGAGCCGTCCAGGTACGCGCGGCCGGCGCTGTCGCGGATCCACACGCCTTGGCCACTGACGGCGACTGGGGGCGTCTGGCGCAGGGAACGATGCAGAACGTGGGTGTGGCTCATGGCAATCCGTTTGGCAAAGAAAGGGTTGAAGTCAGCCGGGGCGGCGGGAAGTCGGGGCGGTCCAATAGATGTTGTCGGCGCGCAGACGCTGTTCCACTTCGGTCAGGCGGTTCAAGACGTCCGCGCCGCCGCGCGCCGTCAACCGGGCGATCAGATGTTCTGCCAAGCCGAGCAAACCGGCCGTGGTGTGAAAGAACGACCCCGGGCCTCGGCGGGCCGGACTTGCCTGCACGCCTTCGCGGTCGGGCGGGGCGAAGCGCAGCGTGTGGCGCGCGCCCACCGCCAACGGCGACAAGGGGTCGTCAGTCAGGGCGATCAGGGCCGCGCCTCGTTGCGCCGCCTGGCGGGCGAGCTGCACGGTGGCGGTGGGATAGGGCGCCTGCGAAATCACGATGAGCGCGTCCTGGGCGGTAAGGCTGTCGGCCTGTTCGGCCGGCGCGCCGCCCAGGCCGTCGATCAGCACGCTGTTACGGCGCACCAGTTGATACGCGTAACGCATCTGAAACGCGATGCCAAAGGCGGATCGCGTGCCCAGAAAGCCCACCTGCCGCGCGTTCAGCAGGGTCTGGACGGCCGCGTCGAAGGCGGGCGCCGGGTTCAGTACACATACTGACGTCACCGCCTGCACCTGGTAGTCGGTCAGCACGTCGTGGCCTGGCGCGGCGGCATCGTCCGCCGCCGCTTGCAGCGCGGCGGCACGATCACGCAGGCCGGGCAGGGCAAGCCCGCTGTTGCCGGCAAGCGCTTGTTGAAAAGGCTGTCTAAATGCTTCGTAGCTGGAATACCCCACCGCCCGCGCCAGCCGCAGCATGGTGGCCGGCGCAACGCCCAGCGCCAGGGCTTGCCGCCGCATGGACCACAGCCCCACTTCCGCCGGATGCGCCGCCACCCAATGCGCTGCGCGTTGCAGCTCGGGCGGTAGTCCTTCCATTTTTTGCTGCAACGTCGCGAGGAGCTCGGAGGGCACAGGCATAGGGGTAAAGCGCGGGGTCGGCGACAAAAAACAAATGATATATCGATGGATTTGAATAAAACAAATGTTTTTATGTGCGCCTTTCTCAGTGGTGGTTCCGCATTTTCGGCCACGTCGGGGTAACCTTGAGCACGCAACTTGCTCCTCTCGCAAGTGCCCGAAATTTGCTTATATCTTCTGCAAATCCGTGTTCATTTATTTACATCGTGCACGGGTTTTTTGTTTGACGCGAATACATCGTGCGCATATCATTCGTGTAGAAATGAATTTGACCGAACCTTTCTCTTCCATGACCAGCCCCGCGAACACTGATCCCTCCCAGCAGTACGATCTGCGCATTTTGCGAGCCCTGCGCCGCATCACGCGTTCGATCGCATTGCACTCGCGACAGTTGTCCGCGGTCAGCCATATCACTGCGCCGCAGTTGATGTGTCTGCGTACGGTAATGGCCAATGGCCCGATGACGGCCACGGCCATCAGCCGTGAAATGCATGTCAGCCCCAGCACGGTGGTTGGCATCCTGGACCGCCTGGAAGACAAGGGTTTGATCCGCCGTGAACGCGGCCGCGAAGATCGCCGCATTGTTTTCGTTACTGCCACGGACGCCGGGCGTGAATTGGCCCAAGGCGCGCCGTCTCCCTTGCAAAAGCACCTGGCCGACGCATTGAATGCGTTGCCCGAGCTTGAGCAAGCCACCATCACGCTATCGCTGGAACGCATCGTGGCGCTGATGGAACAGGAAGGCCAGGCAGTCGCAGCGGAACCGCACGGCGATGTATCGTCGCCCATCCTTGAAGTGCCCACGGGCGGGGCACCCCCAGAATCGGGAATCGTTGCATGAAGAAAAACGAACTGGATACCCCCCATCTCTCAAGTGCCGTGGCGCCGGCGGTTCGCGCGCAGACCCATACGATGCGTCTGCCCACCCGCAAAGACGGCGCCGCCATTCACCACCTCATTTCCGAGTGCCCGCCGCTCGACCTGAATTCCCTCTACGCCTACTTGCTCCTTGGTGAGCATTTCAGCGACACCTGCGTCATCGCCGAAAGTGCCGGCGGACGTATCGACGGTTTTATCTCCGCTTATGTGATCCCGACCCGACCCGACGTGTTGTTCGTCTGGCAGGTTGCGGTGCACACCCGCGCACGCGGCCATCGGTTGGGCCGCGCCATGCTTCGCGAACTCTTGCAACGCAAGGGGCTCGAGCATGTTCGATATCTTGAAACCACGGTGGGGCCTGACAACCAGGCATCGCGCCGCAGCTTTACCGGCCTGGCCGGCGAGCTTGGCGCCCACGTTTCCGAACAGCCGTTCTTCGACCGGCAATTGTTTGGTGGCGCGGACCATGACGACGAGATGTTGTTGAGGATAGGCCCGTTCGCATTGCCTGCCCCGTAGGGCAGCGCAACCCCAGCGGACTTATCGAAATTACCGGGATGGCAGTGCCTGTCCGAATGCGTTCGCCGCATCCGGAGGGATCGTGCCGTCTATTCAACTTATGAGATGAAAAGGGAGGATTGATCATATGGACTTGAAAATCTTTGACCGGATGGAATCCGAAGTGCGGGGCTACATTCGGTCGTTTCCCGTGATATTCAGCCAGGCCCGAGGCTCGACGCTGATCGACGAAGACGGCACCGAGTACATCGATTTCTTCAGCGGCGCAGGCACGCTGAACTACGGCCACAACAATCCTGTTCTCAAGGAAAAGCTGCTGGAGTATGTGCAGGCGGACGGCGTCGTCCACGGCCTGGACATGGCGACCAGCGCGAAGAAGCGTTTCCTGGAGACGGTGGATCGCGTGCTGCTCAAGCCGCGCAACTGGCAATACACGCTGCAATTCACCGGCCCCACCGGCACCAACGCCGTGGAAGCCGCGCTGAAGATCGCGCGCCAGGTCAAGGGCCGTTCGAATGTGATTTCATTCACGCATGGTTTTCATGGTGTCAGCGGCGGATCGCTGGCTGTGACAGCCAACATGAAGTTCCGCGAAGCGTCGGGCTATGCACTGGGCAACACCACGTTCATGCCCTATGACGGCTACTTCGGTCCCGACGTGGACACGATGGCCTACCTGGAACGCATGCTGGAAGATCCCAGCAGCGGCATGGACAAGCCCGCCGCCGTCATCGTTGAAACCGTGCAGGGCGAAGGCGGCGTCAACGTTGCCACGCTACGCTGGTTGAAAGAGCTGGAAAAGCTGTGCAAGCGCCACGACATGCTATTGATCGTGGACGACATCCAGGTGGGCTGCGGTCGTACCGGCACCTTCTTCAGCTTTGAAGCCGCCGGCATCCGCCCGGACATCATCACGCTGTCGAAGTCGCTGTCCGGTTTCGGCCTGCCGATGTCCTTGGTGCTGATGAAGCCCGAGCTGGACATCTGGAAGCCCGGCGCGCACAGCGGTACGTTCCGTGGCAACAACCTGGCGTTCGTCACCGCCACGCAAGCCTTGGAAACCTACTGGGCCAACACCGCGTTCACGGCTGACATCCAGCGCAAGGAACGCACGGTGCGCGACTGGCTGGAAAACCTGGTGCACAGCTATCCCAACGCCGGCCTGTCGGTGCGTGGCCGTGGCCTGATCCAAGGCCTGGTGTGCAACACCACGCCCGCGCTGGCCAACCGCATCGCGCAGCAGGCATTCAAGAAGGGCGTCGTCATCGAGACCTCGGGCGCGCATGACGAAGTGCTGAAGTTGCTGCCGGCGCTGACGATCGAAGAGGATCTGTTGAGCAAGGGCCTGGACATCATCGAGGCCAGCGTGGCCGACGCGCTGGCAGAAGAAGGCCAGTCCGCCCGCATTCTTAAATTTGGAGGAAAACGTCAATGATCGTACGCAATGTCAAAGATGTGATCGGCACCGCCGACGAAGTCCGTACCGACACCTGGGTCAGCCGCCGCGTGCTGCTCAAGAAGGATGGCATGGGCTTTTCCTTCCACGAGACCACCATCTTTCCCGGCGGCCGCACGCACATCCACTACAAGAACCATCTTGAAGCGGTGTGGTGCATCGAAGGCGACGGTTCCATCGAGACCATCGCCGACGGCAAGAAGTATGACCTGGGCCCCGGCGTGGTCTACGCGCTGAACGAGAACGACGAGCACTGGCTGTGCGGCGGTAAAGAGCCGCTGCGCGTCATCTGCGTCTTCAACCCCCCGCTGACCGGTCAGGAAGTGCACGACAAAGAAGGCGTCTACGCCTTGCCTGAAGCCCAAGCCAAAGCGGCTTGATATAAGGAGGTTCGCATGATCTCACCTGCAAAGGATCCGTACGCCTCCCGTACGGACCGAGGTTCCGCCATCATTGCCCGCCAGGACCCTGTGGTCTATGGCGACGGCAAGTACGCCAATGCCTTGTCGGGCGACCAGGTCGGACAGTATGAGCGTGATGGCTTCCTCTTGTTGGAAAACCTGTTTTCCGAAGAAGAGATCCGCGCGCTGTCCGCCGAGGTCGAGCGCATGACGCGCGACCCGTCGATCATCCGGCGCGAGGAATCCATCACCGAACCCGGCAGCAATGCCGTGCGCTCCATCTTCATGGTGCACGTGTTGAACCCCGTGCTGTCACGCCTGGTGCGCGATCCGCGCCTGGTCAACGTGGCGCGGCAGATCCTGGGCTCCGAGGTTTACATCCACCAGTCGCGCGCTAACATGAAGCCCGGCTTCAAGGGCAAGGAGTTCTACTGGCACTCGGACTTCGAGACGTGGCACGTGGAAGACGGCATGCCGTCGATGCGCGCGCTGAGCTGCTCGGTGCTGCTGACCGACAACAACGAGTGCAACGGCCCGTTGATGCTGGTGCCGGGCTCGCACCGCCAGTTCATCTCGTGCGTGGGGGAAACACCGAACGAGCACTACAAGCAATCGCTGAAAAAGCAGGAATACGGGGTGCCGGACCCGGTCAGCCTGCAATTGCTGGTAGAGCAGGGCGGCATTCGCTCGATGACGGCCAAGGCCGGTTCGGTGGTGTTTTTTGATTGCAACACCATGCACGGCTCGAACAGCAATATCTCGCCGTGGCCGCGCGCCAATGTCTTCATGGTTTACAACAGCATGGAGAACACCTTGAACCCGCCCAAGTACGGCTTGACGCCGCGTCCCGAACATATCGCGACGCGCAAGGGCTTCAAGGCGGTCACGCCGCTGGATACGCTGAAGCTGGTGGGCGGCTGATCCGCCGCATTCAGCCCGCCGACGCACAACGGCGGGCTGTGCATCACCACACCGAAACCCGGGCCTTGCCCGGGTTTTTTGTTGGGCGGCGCGGCGCCGAAAAATCGGACGATACCGGCGTCTGCTCTCTGCTATTCTTGCGCGGATTCCCCTCACGCCTAACCGATGCCGCCATGTCCGCCCGTATCCTGAGCTTGCACATTTACCCGATCAAATCCTGCGCCGGCATCGACCTGGCGGAGTCGCCCATCGACCGGGCCGGCCTGGCTTACGACCGTCGCTGGATGTTGATTGGCGCCGATGGGCAATTCATGACGCAGCGCCAATGGCCGGCAATGGCCTTGATCCGCACGGCGCTGACCGCCGACGCGCTTAGGATCAGCGCGCCGGGCATGCCCGATCTGGATGTGCCCTTGGATGAATCCGGCATCGAGCCCGGCGCGCAAGCCGTGGCGGTCTGGGCCGACACGATATCGGCGCGCCACGAAAGCGCCGCCACGGGCCAATGGTTTTCGGAATTCCTGAAAACGCCGTGCCGCCTGCTGAAGGTGGATAGCGCCGCCGCGCGCAATGCCAAGCCCGACTGGGTATCGCGCTGGGTGGATGCGCATCCCGACCTGGCGGATGCCTTCGTGGGCGAACATTACTTCGGCTTCGCGGATGGCTTCCCGCTGCTGATCGCGAACCAGGCGTCCCTGGATGACTTGAACGCGCGCCTGCAAGCCAAGGGCGTAGCGCCGGTGCCCATGGACCGTTTCCGTCCCAACATCGTCGTCCAAGGCGAATGGGAGCCCTTCGAAGAAGACCATACCGCCATGATCACGGCAGCGGGCGTCCGGATGGCGTTCGTCAAACCGTGCACCCGCTGCTCGATTCCCGACATCGACCAGCGCACCGCCCAGCAGCACGACGAGCCCGGCCGTACGCTGGCGGGTTATCGCAACCTGGATATCGGGGTGGTATTTGGCCAGAACGCCATTCTGGACGCGCCGGCCGGCGCGCGGTTGAAAGTCGGCGACGAGGTCGAGATCGAACTGGATTTCTGACCGGTCGCCGGACCGTGGCTGTCTTCGGCCACGCCGAAGACAGCGGTGCGGATTACGCCGAAGACAACTTCAGGCCGATCAGGCCCAGCACGATCAGCGCCACGCTGACCATGCGCATCCAACTGGTGGATTCCCCGAACAGCACGATGCCGGCCACAAAGGCGCCCACGGTGCCGATGCCCACCCATACGGCGTAGGCGGTGCCCAGCGGCAGTGTTTTCATGGCGACGGCCAGCAGCCACACGCTGATGGCCATGCCGCCCGCCGTAATCAGGGACGGCCAAAGGCGAGTGAAGCCATGGGTATATTTCAGGCCCACGGCCCAAACGATTTCAAACAGGCCCGCTAGCACCAGGATGATCCAGGTCATTGACGACTCCTTCTGTTGCGCTGCCGGCGTTGCGCCGGCAATAAGGGGTCGTCCCCGGATAAAAAAACACCGGTCGTTTGACCGTGCGCGGCAACGGGCCGTCCCGCTGCGGCAAAAATTATAGAATACCGGCTTCCAACGGCAAAACCGGATGCCGGGCATCACTTAAGCAACACGTCGCGGACCGGGCCGCGAACCAGGAATTTCCATCATGCAACGCATCATGCTGCGGGCAAAGCTACACCGCGTCACGGTCACCGAAGCCGACCTTCACTACGAAGGATCTTGTGGCATCGACGAAGACCTGCTGGACGCTGCCGGCATGCGCGAGTTCGAACGCATCGAACTCTACAACGTCACCAACGGTGAACGCTTCGACACCTACATCATCAAGGCGGCCCGCGGCAGCGGCGCCATCTCGTTGAATGGCGCGGCGGCGCGCCGCGCCCAGGTGGGCGATCTGTTGATCATCTGCACCTACGGGCCGATGTCCGAAGAAGACTCCGCCAAGCACAAGCCGCGGGTCGTGCTGGTGGACGACGCGAATCGCGTCAAGGAAATTCGCAAGTTCCCGGCCTGAGGCCGGGCCGGGCAACGCGTCGTTCCGGCCTGGCCGGATGGCGCTTTCGTCAACCCTGAACCATTTCATCATGAGCTTCCAGGTCATCATCCAACCCAGCAAGCATCAATTCCCGGTTGAGCCCGGCCAGACCGTGCTCGACGGCGCCTTGGCCGCCGGCATCGTGCTGCCCTACAGCTGTCGCAACGGCGCGTGCTCCACCTGCAAGGGCAAAGTGGTGTCCGGGGAGTTCGACGCCGGGCAATATCCCGCCCAGATCCTGTCGCCGGAAGAGCTGGCCAACGGCTACACGCTGTTCTGCCAGGCGCGGCCCGCGTCCGACATGGTGGTTGAATCCACCGAAGTCCGGCTGGCCAGCGACATCCAGATCCGCAAGCTGCCGTCACGCGTGCAGACGCTGGAACGCGTTGCGCCCGATGTCACCGTCCTCAAGTTGCAACTGCCTGCTTCCGAGCAGTTCCGCTATTACGCGGGGCAGTACATCGAAGTCATCCTGAAAGATGGGCGTCGGCGCAGCTACTCCATGGCCGGCGCGCCGCATACGGGCAGCCCGCTTGAACTGCACATCCGGCACATGCCGGGCGGGCTTTTCACGGACCACGTCTTTGGCGCCGGCACCACCCAGATGAAGGAACGCGAGATCCTGCGGCTGGAAGGGCCGTTCGGCTCCTTCTTCCTGCGCGAAGACAGTGACAAGCCGATCGTGTTGCTGGCCAGCGGCACGGGCTTTGCGCCCGTGAAGGCCATCGTCGAGCACATGATCCACAAGAACATTGCGCGCCCGGTCACGCTGTACTGGGGCGGGCGCCGTCCCCAGGACTTGTACATGGACGCGCTGGCGCAGTCCTGGTCTGGCCTGCTGCCGAACTTCAAGTACGTGCCGGTGGTGTCCAATGCGCTGCCTGAAGACGGCTGGTCGGGTCGCACCGGCTTCGTCCATGAAGCCGTCATGCAGGACATTGCGGACCTGTCCGGCCATCAGGTCTATGCCTGCGGCACGCCGTTGATGGTGGATGCCGCACGCCGCGAATTCAGCGTGCAGAACGGCTTGCCGCCGGAAGAGTTCTATGCGGATGCCTTCACGTCCGAGGCCGACCTGGCGAAAGCCGCGTCGTAAATCGGACCAAGGGAATCATCGGGGGGGGAATTCACAGGCTGAAAAGCTTCGTGACTTCCGCCCCTTTTTTATACGTAGGCGAAGGCAAATCGGCGGGGTAAACTGCCTTCGCAGCGGCTTGCCAAAGGGGCGGACATCGGGTCCGTGGCCGATTTGGCACGCAAGGAGCAATGCGGGCATGAAAGTAGCGGTATTGGGTAGCGGCATTATCGGAATCTCCAGCGCCTGGTGGCTGAACCAGGCCGGCCACGACGTCGTGGTCATTGATCGCTGCACCGGTCCCGCCCAGGAAACCAGCCTTGCCAATGGCGCACAGATTTCGGTTTCCTATGCCGAACCCTGGGCCAATCCGCAGGCGCCGCTCAAGCTGCTCAAATGGATGTTCCAGGACAATGCGCCGTTGCTGTTCCGGCCGCAGCTGGACTGGCGTCAATGGATGTGGGGCCTGGCCTTCCTGCGTGAATGCCTGCCCGGCCGACTGGCTCCGAATATTCGCGCCATGGTGCGCATGGCCGAGTACAGCCGCGCCACACTGCGCAGCATGCGCGCGGAACTGGGCATCGAGTACGACCACCTTGAACGCGGCATCCTGAACTTCTACCGTGATCCCCACGAATTTGAAAACTCGCAACGGGCCGCCGGCCTGATGCGCGATTTTGGCGTCGAGCGCCGCGTGGTCACGGCCGACGAGGTCATCGCCATCGAACCGGCCCTGGCCCCGCACCGCCAGACCATCGTGGGCGGTGATTACACGCCTGAAGACGAAAGCGGCGACGTCCATCTGTTCTCGGTCGCGCTGGCCGAACGCTGCGCCCGCGCGGGCGTGGAATTTCGCTACAACACGCGCGTCACGCGCTTGCTGACGCAAGGCGGCGCCGTGCAAGGCATGGAGATCATTGAACCCGATGGCCGCTACGGGGCGCTCTCGGCTGACGCGTATGTCGTCGCGATGGGCAGCTTCAGCCCCAATCTGCTGCGTCCCCTGGGCATCCCGTGCAACGTGTATCCCGCCAAGGGTTACTCGGCGACCTTCCCGGTGCTCAAGCCGGAAGCCACGCCTACGGTCAGCCTGACCGACAGCAGCCATAAAATCGTGTTTTCGCGCCTGGGCGACCGCCTGCGCATGGCCGGCACCGCCGAGCTTTCGGGATATTCCCGCAGTCTGAACACCGGCCGTTGCGAAGCCATGACGCGCCTGGCGCAAGAACTTTTTCCCGACGCGCTCGATTTCGAACGCGTCAGTTATTGGTCGGGCCTGCGCCCGTCCACTCCCTCGAACGTGCCCATCATCGGCCGTAGCCGCATCCCCAACCTGTATATCAATACGGGTCACGGAACGCTCGGTTGGACGATGGGCGTTGGCTCGGGCCGGGCTTTGGCTGATCTGCTCAGCGGACGGCGGCCGGAACCGGAATTTCCTTTTCTTGGTCTGTGAACCTATGAAGAATCTGCAATTGGCGGGCGTTGCCCGCGCGATGTTCGCCAGCCGGCGTGCATGGGTCTTCGGCGCCGCGATGGCGCTGGCGGGGGTGGCTAACGCCGCGCCCGTGGAAATCCAGGTCTGGCACACACTGTCGGACGCCAACAAGGCCGAGTTCGAAAAACTGGCCAAGCAGTACAACAAAGAGCAGGACCAGGTCAGCGTCAAGCTGCGTGGTTTCGCCTCGCAAGAGGCGCTGGAACAGGAAGCTGCATCGGCCGCCAAGGCCAAGAAGGCGCCCAACCTGGTACAGCTGACGGACAACCATTCGCCGGAAGTCGTGGCGCAGCACAAAGCCATCATGCCGATGTACGAACTGCTGGCCAAGTACCCGATCAAGGACCTGAACTGGTTCGTGCCGGCCACCAGCAGCTTCACGCGCGACAGCAAGGGCCGCCTGCTGGCCTTCCCATGGATGGCCGAAGTGCCGGTGATGTTCTACAACACCGCCGCCTACAAGAAGGCCGGCCTGGATCCCAACAATCCCGCGCGCACCTGGAACGGCCTGCAAGCCGAACTGCTGAAGCTGCGCGACGTGGCCGACATCGATTGTCCGTACGCGTCCAGCGATCAGGTCACCGTGCACCTGGAGAACCTGGCCCCTATCAACGGCCAGCAATTCACCAGCAACAACAACGGCCTGGATGCGGTCACCAAGAAAAGCGCCGCGCCCGCGATGCAGTTCGACACGCTTTACATGCGCCACATCTCCCTGATGGTCAGCTGGAAGCGTTCGTTGCTGTTCATGGCGCACACCGGTGACGCGTCGGCCGACAAGCTGTTCGCCAAGGGCGAATGCGCGGTGCTGACCGCCAATTCCGGCGCGTTCGGCACATTCCTGAACACCAAGGCGCTGTCGTTCGGCGTGGCGCCGGTGCCGTACTACGACCAAGCCACCAAGGCCGCCGGCCAACCGTTTGTCAGCGGCTCGGCCTTGTGGGCGCTGGAAGGCCGTCCGCAATCCGAAGAAAAGGCAACGGCACAGTTCCTGGCTTGGTTGTCCAAGCCGGTCGTGGCCGCCGAATGGCATCAGCGCACGGGCTTCCTGCCCCTGACCGAGGCCGCGTTCCGCGCGTCTGACGTGTCGTTCTACAAAAGCATCCCGGGCGCACAGGCCGTGATCGCGGCGATGAGCAACCGTCCGGCCAGCAACAGCCGTGGCTTCCGCATGGCCAACTACGCGCGCATCGAACCCGTTCTGAACCAGCAACTGAACGACGCCTTCGAAGGCAAGGTTCCGCCCGTGTCGGCATTGAACAATGCGGCCTCGCAGGCGCGCAGCATTGCCGCGCAGCGTTAAGCTCCGAGCTTGGCCCGGGCAGCGCTGAAGCTGCCTGCCGCCACCGCAAGAACCCGGTCTATCAGGCCGGGTTTTTTTTCGTCTTCGGCACGCCTGGCCGGCTGGGTGGATCAATTCATCCATGCGTACATGCCAGTCTGGCGGCCCGCTTTGCCCTCGTCCACCATGCCGTTCATGCGTACCGATTCCGGTGCGCCTTGAGCTTGCGGTGAGGCATGGTTCGAATCATTTTCCTGGTGGCAGGCGTGTCCTGTCTGGGGGCTTGCACTGGCTGGCCCGCCAACGACGGTGCCGGCATGGGTTGGCAGGCCGCCGGGTCTGCCGCGCGCGCTTTTCGTTTTGATTGGCGCTTGTCGGGCGCCCCCTCGGTCGCACCCATGCAGGTTTTTGATGACGGCAAGGACGTCTGGCTGCAATTCGCGCCGGGGCAGCCCTTGCCTGCCATCTTTGGTGTGCGCGCACATGTCGAACATGCGTTGCCCTATACCCGGCGCGAACCCTATGCGGTGGTGGCGGGGGCGTGGGACGCGCTGCGTTTTCGCGGCGGACGGCTGATGGCACTCGCAGAACGCGAAGCCGATGTTGCGGCCGCGCCTGGCGCACCGGTTTCGCTGTCGGCAGAAGCCGCCGTCGCCGTCCCACTTGCGGGCGTGGGGCAGCTTGCGGGTGCAGGGCCGCTGGGCATCCGCGATGCGGCTGAGCACGCGTCGGCTGCGGCGGACGGGGTGGCGGGCAAGAAGGGGGGCGAGGGCGCCGTGCTTGGCCACGGCGCCGCCGTGGACCATGTGAGCGGGACGGCCGCATCAACGTCGGGCATATCCGCCACCGCCGATCCAAGTCCAAAGTTGGCCGGTGCGGTCAGCAGGTATCGGGCCGCACCCCCGGACACTACGCTGCGCGCCGTGCTGGCGCGTTGGGCCGATGATTCCGGCTGGACCTTTCGCCCGCAACACTGGGCCGTCGACGTCGACATTCCTCTGTCCGCCTCGGCCGATTTTGCCGGCGATTTCAAATCCGCTGTCCGCGAATTGCTAAGCGCGACCGAGCTGGCCGACAAGCCCTTGCAGCCTTGCTTCTACGGCAATCAGGTCCTGCGCGTGGTGCCGCTGGCCCAATCGTGTTCGCGGGCCACGCCTGCACAAGGGGGTGGGACATGAACCGGCTTCATTGGTTTGCGGTGGCTGCGTGCTGCGCGTTGGCCGGCTGTGCGGCAACGGAGCAGGTGGCGCGCTTGAACCGGGCGGCGAACGAACGGCTTGACGTGGTCTCCAGCCATCATCGGGCATTCGCTCAGGGCTTGTCCGACCGCCAGGCCCGCATCGCCGCGCAGGACGTGGCGGCGCCGTGGGTGGCCGGCACGCCGCAACCCTTGGCGCGCGACGTGTCGCTGCCGCCCGCCTTGCGCGAGAACGTGCCAACCACGTTGATGCTTGCCGACGACGCCGATCTCTTCGGATTGGCGCAGCGCCTTGGCGCGGCCACCGGCATCCCGGTGCGGGTGCAACCCGAAGCATTGCTGCCGCTGGAACAATTTTTGCCGCGCCTCGCGATAACAGGCGGCCTGTCCGTGCCCGCGCCGTATCGCATGGAAGTCCGGGACGGACCCTTGCCGCTCGCCGACTTGCTGGACGCGTTGGCCGCGCGCTTTTCGGTGCATTGGCGATACGTGCGCAATGCCCTGGAGTTCTACCGTACCGAGACGCGCGTTTTCGATGTGCGCGCGCTGTCGCTGGCAAGCGCGGTCGACGTGCGCCTGGGCCGGTCGGGCAACGCCGATGGCGAAGGCTTCGAAAGCACGTCCAGCACCACGTTGGCGGCGCGGGAACATAACGCGCTGGCGGTGCTGCGTGCCAGCATCGTGCCGTTCCTGACCAGGTCAGGTCTGGTCGCCGACGCCGTGGACGGCGCCGCGTCCATTGTCGTTACCGACACCCCCGACGCGTTGGAGCGCATCGCGTCTTTTCTCGACCGTGAAAACAAGGCCATGACGCGTCGCGTGCGGCTGGTTTTTGAAGAAATCACCGTCATCGTCAAGCAATCCGCCTCGGGAGGCCTGGACTGGAATGCGCTGTACGCGGCGGCGGGCGCCTCCGCGCGCTACGCCATGCCCGTCGCCGCCGCTGCGGGAGCAAGCACGCTGGATGTTTCGGCCGGGCGGGGTGCCTGGCAAGGGTCGCAAGCGCTGGTGTCGGCGCTGAGCACGATGGGCGCGATCGTGCGGCACAACAAGGTTCCCGTTTTGACGCTTAACCGGCGCCCGGTCACTCATGCCATCCGCACCACGTTTTCCTACATCGACCGCGTGCAAAGCACCGCGGTGCCGGGCACCACGGCGGGTGGCGCCAATGGCACGTTGCCGGCGGTGTCCATCACCCAAAAAGAAGAAACCGTGGGCTCGTTCCTGACCCTGGTTCCGGACATCCAGCATGACGGCCAGATCCTGCTGTCCGTGGCGTATGACAACGCAGTGGCGCAACCGCTGAAGACCATCACCTTTGGCGAGCGCGGCAATCAAGTCCAGGTGCAGCAGATCACGATTGATGGCAATGGCACGGTTCAGCAAATAGAGCTGCGGCCGGGTCAACCCGTGATCTTGTCGGGCTTCGACCGCAGTACAGACCAGCATGCGGGCCAGCGTTTGGCGCCTGGGCTACCGCTGATCACCGGCGGGCACGACAGCGCGGAACAGGCGCGCGAGACAACGCTGATGCTCGTCACCGCCCAAGTGGAAGAGGGGTACTGAACCGCCATGAAAAGAGCTCCGGACCCGTTGTTGCTTGATTGCCCCGGCGCCGGCCATCGCCTGGCGTTCGGCCTGAGATGGCTGGTATTGATCGGCTCCGACACGCAGACCCTTGCGCGCGCCCGCGGGCGCCGGTTGCGCGCCACGCACGTCGTCGTAGGCGGATCGCCCGCAACCATGGCGGGGTACGGGCGCCTGCGCGGCCAGCGGCGCGCAAGGGTCGGCCATTGGTGGCGCAATCGCCTCGGGAATTTCCTGTCCGATCGCGCGGCCCGCCGTCCTGCAAGGCCGCCCGTCCTGGCCGCCGCGCAGCTTTACGCGCTGCGGTTTCCGTCCGGTGGACACTGCGTTATCGCGCTTCCTGAGGGGCGGTACTGGCTGGTCGCTGCTCAGGAAGGTGTGGTGATTTCCCAGGCGGATCGTGTGTTTGTGTCTCACGATGACGCGTTGCAGGCGCAGGCGCGGTTGCAAGAACAACGCCCTGGCTTGCTGGCGCACGATCCAGAGTCCGTCTGGCCCAGCCTGATCAGCGCGGTGGATCCGGGTGCCCGCCTGGCGCCTTTGCCATCGCGCTGGGCAGGCGTGCCGTTCGCGCTGCGTCTGTTCCTGCTGTGCGTCGCCATGTCGGCCCTTGCGCCGCCGGTATGGCGTTCTGTTGTCCCTTATGTTCTTTCCAATTGGGTGGCGGTGCCTGCTCAGGACTCCGCGCCACCAGATCCGAAAACTGCATATCAGACTATGTTGGGCGGCCTGACCGCGCATGGCCCCAACGACGTCGCGCGGCTGCTGCGCAGTGTTGGAATGTTGCCCGTCCAGGTGCAGGGCTGGGCGTTGCGCCGCGCGCAATGCGATGCCGGCGAAGGCGTTTGGCGTTGCGCGGCGGTCTATGCGCGCGCGCACCGTTTCGCGACGAATCAACGCTTGTACGCGCGGTTGCCCGCGGGCTGGCAGGTGTCTTTCAAGCCCTTGGATGAAGCCACGTTAGCGTGGCGCGTGGCATCCGAACCGGTTCCGTTGTCAGCCCTGGCACTGCCTAGCGGCTTGCATGTCGACACCAAGCTGGTGGCTGCATTGCAGCGTTTGCAGCCTGCATTCGCATCAGTGTCGCTGGCGTCGGCGGTGGTGCTGTCGTTATCGAACGCATCTGTCGGCGGCGCGCAGCCCTCCGCGTCGCAGCCCCAGCCGGTAGTGCGGCGGCGGGCGCTGCGCCTGCAAGGCCCTTTGAGATCGATCGGTCTTGTACCCGCCGCGCTTACCCCCGCGCTTGGCGCCGCGCGTTGGTCTCGGCTTGTGGTTGATGTCCAGGCACAAGCCAAGCCCACCTTGGTGGCCAGCACGCTGGTTGCCGAACTGCAAGGAGAGCTCTATGAGCAGGATTAGAACGGGCCGGGTCGCCATCGCGCTTGTGGCGCTATGCGTCGGCGCCGCCTCGCGCGCAACGCCGCTATCGCTTGAAGACGCCCGGCCCTGGCCGGAGGTTGAAACCGTGCAGACCTTGCTGCGTGCCGACGCGGCTGCCGCGCTGGCCGATTGCCGTGTGCCGGGCATCTGTCCGTCCGGCCCCGCGATAGCGCAGCCCGACGAGCCCACCGCGCGCCAGGTAGACGCCATCCGTGTGGCGGCCATTTATGGATCCACCCGTAGGCTGAACGTTGACGTGGTCATCAATGGCGCGCTGTTGCGCTATCGGGCCGGCCACCACGCACCCGTCGCGGGAGCCTACTTCGGGCGCGCCTATCGGCTGCTGGCCGTCGAAGGCGCTTGCGTGCATTTGCGCCGCGACGATCTTGACCACACCGCCTGCGTCGATATCGGGACAGCCACGCCATGAACCTGCGCCTTGTGCCAACCCCGCCGCAGCCGCCTCCCACGTTGGCTACCGTCGACGACATCGCCCGGATGACCCCCGCGTTTGCGCGCGCGCTGGTCCGCGAATTCGACCTGGCCTCGTTGGCGGGCAGGCTGTGCCCTGTGTTGCTGGACAGCGGCGAGGCGGCCATCTTTGCCGTCAAGGAATATGTCCACGGCGACGCCATCGACGAGTTGCAGCGCATGGTGGCGGCGGCCGGCTATCGCTTGGCCGTGCCCCGGCGTTACCAGTTGCCCGCGCCACTGCTCCTGATGATTGCGCGGGGCCAGTTGACGGCGTCTGGTGTCAGCGGTTCGGGCGCCGGTCCGCAGCCGGATCGCGCGTCCGCCTTGGCCGCGCTGTTTCTGGACATTGTTCGCTGGGGCGTCTTGCAAGGCGCCAGCGACGTGCACATCAACGTGAATCGCCGGCACGAGTCCTGCGACGTTCGCTACACGATCAATGGCGACTACGTGTCCACGGACCGGTTCGCGGGGTTGTCGAACGACACCTTGCTGGAGGTGCTGGCGGTGGCCTGGATGGATGTGCGCGGCGGCAACGGCGCCGTCTTCGACCCGGCGCTTGAACAGCAAGGGCGGCTGGCCTTTGTGGTCGATGGTGTTCCGATCGTGTTGCGGTGGGCCTCTTTGGCCGCGGATGCCGGGCCGTCGGTGTGCTTGCGCATCCTGCGTCTGGACGCCACGGCCGACGGCAACCTCCAGACCTTGGGTTACCCGCCCGGGCAAATCGCCACCTTGCTGCGCGCCCGAGACCGGGAAGGCGGCGCCATCGTTCTGGCTGGCGTGGTCGGGTCGGGCAAGTCCACGACCATCGCGACTTTGATGCGCGGTATCGATCCCGCTCGCAAGGTCATTACCTTGGAAGATCCGGTCGAATACATCATCGCCAATGCGCTGCAAAACACATTGGGTGGCGCGCTGGCGGAATCTGCCTGGGCGTCGTTCGATGCCAAGTTGAAGACCATCAAGCGCTCGGCCATGAACGACCTGCTGATCGGTGAAATCCGTGACGTCAATACGGGTCGCGCGTTCATGGACCTTGCCAGTTCGGGCATCAGCCTTTACGCCACGACCCATGCGGGCGCGGCCGCCATGATTCCCGAACGCCTTGCCTCGGATGCCATCGGGGTATCGCGGGATTTCCTCGCCACGCCAGGCATTTTGAAACTATTGGTCTATCAGACGCTGCTGCCGCGCTTGTGCCTGGCGTGTGCGTTGCCGGTCGACAGTCTCTGGCGGGCCGCCGATGTCGTGGGGGGTGTCGAAGGCGCGTACGCGTCGTACGACGCGGCGGGTTGGCGGACCTGGGTGCATGCACTTCAGAGCACCTATCAGCTGGACGCCGGCCAGCTACGGGTCAGGAACGCGGAAGGATGTCCGGCGTGCCGACGCGCCCAGTTGCCGCAGCTGAACGGCACGTCGGGCCGCTGTGTGGCGGCCGAAATGATCGAACCCGAGCGCCTGGACGGATTTCTGGACCGCGTGCGCGTCCGCGATAACGCGGGGCTGGACAAGCTGGTGCGCGAGGCGGGCTTCCAGTCAGGCCCGGGGGCAAATCCTGCATGGCGCGACTGGCGCGACTGGCGGGAATCCGCAACGCGCGGCGCACGCGCGCTGCACTGTGCCTTGCTTAAGGTCAGCACCGGCGAGGTAGACCCGCGCGCCCTGTTGCGGCGTTTCGATGTCCCGCTGGAGGAGTCGGCGGCGGCCGTGCTTCAAACCTCGCGAGGCGCCGCATGAACAGATCGCAAGCACTTGCTCGCCGGTGGCCGCGTATCACAGGGCATGGCGTTTTGCCGTGGTTTGACGCGCTGCGGTTCCGGGCCCATCGCGCGGACTACTACGCGTATCTGGCGGATCTTATCGAGGGCACGCAGGGGCGCAAGAGCCTGCGCGACATCTTCGATGACGACGCGCGCCGCTACGGCTCGCGGACAGTGCGTGGCCGCCTGTCCAGGCATTGGGCAACGTCCTATCAGGAAGAAGGCGGCGACCTTGGTGTTGCGTGGTCGGGCACCCTGCCGCTGGACGAGTGTCGTCTTGTCAGCTGTGTGCAGGAAGAGGGCGGTGATCTTGCCGCCGCGTTGCGCGATCTGGCCGGGGCCGTGCGCTTGGCGGGGCAGGCGTGGCTGGCGGTAGCCTCGGCCGCTGCCGCCGGGGTGGTGGCGGCCACGGTCGCCTTTGCGTTGCTATGCGCCATTCCGTACTTCACCGTGCCACGCCTGCAATCCGTCTTCCAACTGGTGCCGCCGGAAGACTACGGCCGCTTGACGCGCAACCTGTTCGGGCTGGCGGGGGCGCTGGATCAGTGGCTGTTGCTATGGCTCGTGTTGAGCCTGGGCATCGCGTTGCTAAGCCTCTGGTCCTTGCCGAACCTGACGGGCAGCGCCAGAGCCGCTTTGGACAGATGGCTGCTATGGCGCCTGTATCGCGACTTTCAGGCGATTCGCTTTCTGTGCCTGTTGTCGGTGCTGATCCGGCAACGCGGGTCCGCCGACACCCGGCTTCGCCGGGCGTTGTCGGTGCAGGCAGGCGGCGCGCCGCCTTGGCTGCACATGCATCTGCAAGCCATGCTGGACCACATTGACGCCGGCGATAGCGGGCCGGACATCTTCGCCACCGGCATGCTGGACCAGGAAACGTGGTGGTACATGGCCGACATGATGGACGCTTTGGGGCTAGAAGCGGGCTTGGCGCGAGTACGCCAGCGCGTCGAATCACGCCTGTTGGCGCGCGTGCGCAGGCAGGCCACCGCATTGCGTTGGTCGCTGCTTGTCGCCTCGCTGGCAACGGTATTGGGCATCACGCTTTGGCACTACGGGGTCATTGACGAGTTGCGGCGCGCCCTTACAAATTTTTATGCAAGTCAGTAGCGCGGGGCAGGACTGTAGGCAGCGACCCCTCGCGCACATTTCATTCATCCACGGAGGCAGCGATGCAGCGAATAACCATGAACAGTAAAAACCGGCGTCGATGCCGCATAACGCGGCAGCGGGGCTTTTCCTTGATGGAGGTGTCCATCGTGACCGCCATCGTTTTGCTGATCGCCATTGTCGGGATTCCGGCGATAGGCGCCTACGTCATCGAAAACAAGGTGCCCAAGGTCGGGGAAGAAATTCAGCGTTTCATTGCCAGCATGAAAATCAACGCCCAGGGCGGCGGGGTGACGCCGTACGAAGGCCTGGATACCGGCGCGCTGGCGAATGCGCTGCGCGACTCCAGCGTGCTGGCAGTTGTGGGCAGCGGCGCGTCGGCGCGGGTGGCGCACGGTCTGGGCGGCAGCGGAACGGGTCGCAACGGCGTGGTCGAGGTGGCCGCCGCCGCGTCCGGTGGAGGCGGGCTGGGCCCGGCATTCGTCGTCACTTTGACCAACGTCAGCCACGCCGCGTGTCCAGCGCTGGCCTCGGTGTTGCAACGGGTTTCGGAAGCAATTTCCATAGGCGGCGGCACGGGCGCAAAAGTCGTGAAAGACGCGTTGGCCGTTCCCAACGTGCCGTATCGCGCCGCCTTGGCGCAGGCGCAATGCAGCCAGGGTGAAGTCAACACCTTCACCTTCACCGCCAGATGACGCGGCCGGCCTTTGCCTCGAGTGCGCGCGGGTCGCGGGGCGCAGGGCTACGCCAAGGCGGGTTCTCGTTGGTGGGGCTGGCGCTGGCCTTGGCGTTGACCTCCATGATTGCGATCTGGGCGTCAAACCAGCTCGTCCAGCGGATCGAAGATGCGGCGGCCCGCTCAACGGGCGTGTGGCTAATGCAGGTCAGGCAGGCGATGGCGCAGACGCTTGAGCGCCATTTCGACGCCTTGGCCAACGGCGGCCCATTGGTGGGCGAGGGCGGAGCCCCGTCGTTCGCGGACCCGTTTTCCCCCACCGTGGCGGAACTGCGCACGCAGGCATATTTGCCCGCTGATTTCCCGACGCGCGCCGCGTTGGGATTCGGCGCGCGCATCCATATCCTCAGACACGATGCGTGCCCCGGCCCGCGTTGCCGGCTTGACGCCCTGGTCTATAGCGACTCGCCCGTGCTGAAAAAAGGAACGTATGCGCCGGACTTGATCGGCATCTCGGCGATCATCGATGCCGCACAAGGGTATGCGGGCGCCGTCTGGCCCGAGGCGCCCGGGCGGGTAAGGGGGCCGGCCTTCAGCTTTTCCAACCCCTTGGCCGTCAACGCGCCGCCGTATGCGGCCGGCACCGTGGCACTTTGGGCGGGTATCGGCGGCCAAACCGAGGCAGGCGCCCAGCCCGTCATGCCGGACCTGTCGCCGTACATCAAGATCGGCGATGCGCGGGACCCCAGCCTGGCTGGCTCGCTCACGGCGGCATCCTCGATCGTCGCCGGCGGGTATCTTTCCGTGGGCGCCCGCGCCACGGCCGGCCACGCCTGCAACGTCGGGGTCGGCACCGTGGCGTCATCGCATGAAAGTGAACTGTTGACCTGCCAGTCCGGAGTTTGGCAGCGTGCAGCAAGCGGCTTTGGCGGCGCTTACAGCCTCAATCACCCGCGCGGATGCCGGCATTACACCGGCGTGTCGACGGCCAATCCCGTGACAGGGCAGTGTTCCTGTCCCCCGGGCTTTGCCGGGGTCATTGTGTCCGCGGGCGGAAAGTGGACAGAAACGGAAGGGTGGACGACGGGCTATGTGTGTGTCAGATAGGACGGCCAGGCCGGCCTTTTCCGCGCTTTCGCGCTAAGCCTCTATAATCAAAGATTCGCCTAAATCTGCGTCATCCACGATGAAATCCTCCGAGATTCGCCGCCAGTTTCTGCAATTCTTCAAGTCGAAGGGGCACACCATTGTCCCGTCGTCCTCGCTCGTTCCCGGCAACGATCCGACCCTGCTTTTCACCAATTCGGGCATGGTCCAGTTCAAGGACGTGTTCACGGGCAAGGAATCGCGGTCGTATACGCGCGCCACGTCTTCGCAGCGCAGCGTGCGCGCGGGCGGCAAGCACAACGATCTGGAGAACGTGGGCTACACCGCCCGGCACCATACGTTCTTCGAAATGCTGGGTAACTTCAGCTTTGGCGACTACTTCAAGCGCGACGCCATCCAGTACGCCTGGGAACTGCTGACGCAGGTCTACAAGCTGCCGGCCGAAAAGCTCTGGGTCACCGTCTATCAGGAAGACGACGAGGCCTACGACATCTGGGCCAATGAAGTGGGCGTGCCGCCCGAGCGCATCGTGCGCATCGGCGACAACAAGGGCGCACGTTACGCGTCGGACAACTTCTGGCAGATGGCCGACACCGGCCCTTGCGGCCCTTGCTCGGAGATCTTCTTCGACCACGGCCCCGACGTCTGGGGCGGTCCTCCCGGATCGCCCGAAGAAGACGGCGACCGCTACATCGAGATCTGGAACTTGGTCTTCATGCAGTTCGAGCGCGACGCCGAAGGCAACATGCCGCGTCTGCCGCGCCCCTGTGTCGATACCGGCATGGGGCTGGAGCGCATCGCCGCCGTTCTGCAAGGTGTGCATTCCAACTATGAAATCGACCTGTTCCAAAAGCTGATCCACGCCGCTGCGCGCGAAACGGGCGTGCAGGACCTGGAAAACAATTCCCTCAAGGTCATCGCGGACCACATCCGTGCCTGCTCGTTCCTGATCGTTGACGGCGTGATCCCCAGCAACGAAGGTCGGGGCTACGTGCTGCGCCGCATCGTGCGCCGCGCCTTGCGCCACGGCTACAAGCTGGGCCAGACCAAGCCGTTCTTCCATCGCCTGGTGCCCGATCTGGTCGCCGAAATGGGCGAAGCCTATCCGGAATTGGCCAACATGGCCGACCGCGTTGCGCAGGTGCTCAAGCAGGAAGAAGAGCGTTTCGGCGAAACACTGGAACACGGCATGCGCATCCTGGACACTGCCCTGGCCAATGTGCCCAAGGGTGGCGTGCTGGACGGCACGACGCTGTTCACCCTGTACGACACCTACGGCTTTCCCGTCGACCTTACCGCTGACATCTGCCGCGAACGCGAAGTCGAAGTCGATATGGCGGGTTTTGAAGTCTCGATGGAGCGCCAGCGGGATCAGGCACGGGCCGCCGGCAAGTTCAAGATGGCCGAAGGCCTGAGCTATGAAGGCGCCGAAACGCGCTTCGAAGGCTACGAAAAGCTGGAGCTCGACAACGTCAAGGTCACGGCCCTGTACGTGGACGGCACGCAGGTACAGCAGGTGCAGGCCGGCCAGAACGCCGTCGTGGTGCTGGACGCCACGCCGTTCTACGCCGAATCCGGCGGCCAGGTCGGCGATACCGGCTTGCTGGAAGCCGACGGCGTACGATTCGCCGTCGCCGACACCCTGAAGATTCAAAATGGCGTGTTCGGCCACCACGGTGTGCTGGAAGCGGGGTCGTTGTCGGTAGGCACGACGCTGCTTGCGCGCGTGGACGCCGTGCGCCGCGCGCGTACCGTGCGCAACCACTCGGCCACCCACCTGATGCACAAGGCCTTGCGCCAGGTGCTGGGTGAGCACGTGCAGCAGCGTGGTTCGTTGGTCGATGCCGACAAGACGCGCTTCGACTTCGCACAAGATGCGCCGATGACCGCCGAGCAGATCGCGCGCGTCGAAGCCATCGTCAATGCTGAAGTGTTGGCCAACCATCCCACCGTTGCGCAGGTCATGGCCTACGACGACGCCGTCAAGGGCGGCGCCATGGCGCTGTTCGGCGAGAAATACGGCGATACGGTGCGCGTGCTGGACATCGGTTTCTCGCGTGAGCTTTGCGGTGGCACGCACGTCAGCCGCACCGGCGACATCGGCCTGTTCAAGATCGTGTCCGAAGGTGGCGTGGCGGCGGGTGTGCGCCGTATCGAAGCCATTACCGGCGACAACGCGCTGGCCTGGGTGCAGAACCAGAACGCCTTGCTGACCCAGATCGCCGGCATGCTGCGCAGCACGCCCGCCGACGTGCCGGCGCGTATTGCGCAGGTGCAGGATCAGATCAAGGCGCTTGAGAAAGACCTGGAGCAGTCCCGCAACAAGCTGGCCGCCAGCGCCGGCAACGACCTGGCGACCAGCGCCGCCGTCGACGTGAAGGGCATCAAGGTCCTGGCCGCCAGCATCGGCGACGTGGACCCGAAGGCCCTGCGTGGCATGGTCGACAACCTGAAAGACCGCCTGAAGCCGGCAGTCGTGCTGCTGGCCACCGGCTCGGCCGATGGCAAGATCAGCGTGGTGGGCGGCGTCACGGCCGACCTGACCGACCGCATCAAGGCGGGCGACCTGGTTGGCTTCGTTGCCAGCCAGGTGGGCGGCAAGGGCGGCGGTCGTCCGGACATGGCCATGGGCGGCGGCACGGACCTGGCGGCCTTGCCGGCTGCCATCGCCGGCGTGCAGAAGTGGGTGGACGAGCGTCTCTGATGAGCAGCGCGGAAACCGGCGTCGGCGCGCAAGCGCCGGCTTTCGAGCACGAAATCGATGCCAGCGGCCTGACGTGCCCGCTGCCCATCCTGCGCGCCAAGAAAGCGTTGGCGCAGATGGCAAGCGGCGAGGTCTTGCGCGTTGTCACGACCGACCGTAATGCAGTCCGCGATTTTCAAGCGTTCGCCCGTCAAACCGGCAATACCCTGGTCGCCCAGGAAGAGGCCGATGGGCGCGGCGTGCATTATCTGCGTCGTCGCTAGCCTGCGCTGTTGCCCACCCGGCCAGCCGTGCGGGCACGCACTCGATACGCAGCCGAAAAAAGGCCCGCTTGATACCAAGCGGGCCTTTTTTTGTTCCGGCCGATGCGCTTGCCGGGGTGCTTACTTGTGGATGGCCGCGGCAACGGCCTGGGTAATCGTGAAATCCACGAGATCGCCTTCCTTGAGTTGTTGCAGGCGCGCTTGCAAGGCAGGGTCCTTGACCTGGATCGTGCGCTTGCCGCCCTGCGGGCCTTTCAGCGTGACCAGGTTGGCGCTTTTGTTGATGTGCCAGATCTCGGCGGTGATGGTGGTCTGGCGGCCCATCGCCCCGCCCGGCATGGCGCCGGGGGCACTGCGCGTTGCCGCCGTTTCGGTCCTGACTTCTGGGGCGCCTGAACCCGCGGGGCGCACATCCACCCCCACGGATTCGTAGTAGTCCAAGGTCAGCATGTCGCCCGGTTTGATCTGCTTGAAATTGCGGACTTCCGGGCCGGCCACGACCTCGACCGTATTGCCGTTGTCGCCTTGCAAAGTGATGGCGCGCGTGGCCGGGTCCACGGCGGTGACTTTGCCTGTAGCGGTGGTCATCGCCGCGCCGACGATGCGGGCGGAAGCCGCCATGGGCATCGCCAGCGTGCTTAGCAACAGGCCCGTCAAGGCCAGGCGCGCGATGGGTTTGAAGACGGATGTCGGGTTCTTCATGGTGTGGCACCCTCCGAGAGAGGAAGTGTTGGGGAAAAAACACGAACGAACAGGCATAACGATGCCGGAAGGAGTAGATCCGTCGTCAGAATGAAGATTGCAAAACACGGGAAATGCCGCGCCGAAACGGCACAGCCAAAGGCAGGCAAACGGGAGGTCTGGCGTAGGACGACATAAATCCGATCTCTCCAACCGGTTATTTCTTCAAACGCACTAAGGGTGAATCGCAGGAAATGCGGGCGAAAGCGCGGCCAGGCGGCTACACTTTGGCCTGCGGCGGGCTCCGGCCCGTTTTGTAGAATACCCGCCTGCGGTGTTTTACGACACAAATTGCGCCGCCCTGACTGATTCAGCACCTGCATTTGCCAGCTGGCTTGTTTAAGTGCTAGAATTTCCCGTTTTTCACAACTAATTCAAGGGATTACCTATGGTGGTGATTCGCCTGGCCCGCGGTGGGTCCAAGAAGCGTCCGTTTTACAACCTGGTGGCCACCGATTCGCGTAACCGTCGCGACGGCCGCTTCATCGAGCGCGTGGGTTTCTACAACCCCGTAGCTAGCGAAGGCACGGAAAACCTGCGCATTGCGCTGGATCGCGTGCAGTACTGGACCGGCAATGGCGCCCAACTGTCGCCCGCCGTCGAGCGTCTGGTCAAGGACTACTCGGCTAAGGTTTCCGCCGCAGCTTAATTGCCTGCGTCGTACAACCGAACCGTTAGTTCAGCTGTAAAGCTACCATTCTTAGCTGTTTCATAATTACCAAGAGCACGATACATGTCTGATGCCGCAACCTCTAACGCGGCGCCTACGGATTTGATCGAGCTGGGCCGCATCACTGCAGCCTACGGTGTGAAAGGCTGGGTTAAGGTGCAGCCTCATTCGGCCAATGCCGAAGTGCTGCTCTCAGCATCTCAATGGTGGTTGACTCGCCCTGTGCCTGAATTGGCGCGGGGCGCTGTCGCGTCTGCGCCTGTCGCAATCAAGGTATTGCAATCCCGTTCGCAGGGCGCCACGGTGGTGGCCCAGCTGGCGGGTATTGCGGACCGCGATCAGGCCGAAGCCTTGCGCGGATATTCCGTGCAGGCGCCGCGCGGTTCTTTTCCCGCGCCCAAAGAAGACGAATACTACTGGGTCGACCTCATCGGCTGCGCGCTGTATACCAGCGCCGACGGTGAACCCACGCTGATTGGCGTGGTGGACGAAGTCCTTGATAACGGCGCTCATGCCGTTTTGAAGGTCTTGTGCCAGAAGGTTGGAGCCGAAGGGCCCGAACCTATTCTGAACGCCAAGGGCCGACCCGCCGAAATGCTTGTTCCGTTCGTACGCGCGCACATCCACGCCGTCGACCTGGCTGCTCGCCGCATTGACAGCGACTGGCCGGCGGATCTTTGATGCGATTCGACGTCATTACGCTCTTTCCCGAAATGTTCGGGGTGGTGCGCGATCTAGGTGTCACCGGTCGGGCGCATGCCCAAGGCCGGTGGTCCCTGTATGCGTGGAATCCTCGCGATTTCACGCATGACGTCCATCGCACGGTGGACGACCGCCCCTACGGCGGCGGCCCCGGGATGGTGATGATGGCAGCGCCCCTGGAAGCTGCCGTCAACGCCGCCCAGGATGCGCGCGCCGCGCAAGGCCTGGGCCGTGCCCCCGTGGCGCTGTTGGCCCCAGTCGGCCAACGCTACGATCAGGCGGGCGCCGAAACCCTGGCCGCCAGCGACGGCATCATCTTGATTTGCGGACGCTACGAAGGCGTTGACCAGCGCTTCATTGAACGTTGCGTTACCCACGAGATCTCGCTGGGCGACTTTGTCCTGTCCGGTGGTGAAATCGCCGCGCTTGCCGTTATCGACGCCGCCGTGCGGTTGTTGCCCGGTGTACTGAACGATGGCGATTCCGCATTGCAGGACTCGTTCAACGATACCTTGTCCGGTCTGCTGGACAGCCCCCACTACACGCGCCCGGAAGTCTACGAGGGCGAATCCGTGCCCGCACCGCTGCTAAGCGGCCATCATGCGAATATCGCCCGCTGGCGGCGCGAGCGTTCGCTGGCATTGACGGCCTCGCGCCGCCCGGAACTGATCGAATCCGCGCGTGCCAAGGGGTGGCTGAACAAGGCGGACGAGCGCTACCTGGCCGAGCTGGCCGGCACGTACGACCCCGCAGCCGATGCGCCCAAGCGCCGGCGCCGGCCCGCCGCATCTCCCCCCAAAAAAACCAAAGCGCCCGACGCACCCTGAGCATTTCGCTTCCGCGTGCCGGCGTCTTGGTGCCGACTTCCCCCTTCCGCTTTCCGCTTGCTGCATCCGTCCGCAACCGCTAGGGATGTTCCTAGGTTGTGAGCCCTCCGCGCGCTCCTTAGTATTGAAAATTACACCATCGTGAAATTTTCACATGAGCAGATCCAAGCCCGGCGGGTTGCGTTCGACGCGGACCGCCCTTGAGAACCGTTCCGCGGCGTCGCCCGCGTCGAAGACTCTGCCGCCCGATCGGCCGGAGTCGGCCGTGGATTTATGGCTGGGCCAGCAACTGCGGCAGCTGCGTAAAGAACAGGGCCGTTCGCTGGCGGAAGTGGCGCGTGCCTGCGGCATGTCCTTGGGCTTGTTGAGCCAGATCGAACGGGGCCTGAGCTCCGCTTCCGTCAAGGTGCTGCACCTGCTGGCTCGTGAATTTCATGTCTCGGTCAATTCGCTGCTGCGCAATGCCGAGCCGACGCAGGGCGAAGATGGGGGGCGCGTGGCGCGCGCCGGCACGCATCGCTTCATCGACCTTAGTGAAAAAGGCATTAGCAAAGAGATGTACACGCCGCCGGCGTGCCGCAGCATGGACCTTTGCCGCGCCAGCATCGAGCCGGGCGGCTCCACCGGCAACGAGCTGTTCGTGACGGGGCAGGGCGAGCAGATCGGTGTGGTGCTGAAGGGGTCGCTGGAATTGTGGGTGGGCGATCGCGTGGTTCTTCTCAATGAAGGTGACAGCTTTTGTTATGCCAGCAGCACGCCGCGGCGCTGGCGCAATCCCGGCTCGCAGACGACCGAGGTTATCTGGGCCATTTCCAACATCACACCAGCCGCGGGGGACGACACGCAACAGGCGCCATAAGCGCGCAGCAGCCACATCCGCGCGACGACACTGGGGATTGTCGCGCCACCGGACACCCAAGGCGTTGCCCGGACTTCTTTGCCGCGATGAGGAAATGTCATGAAATTCAAGACTCTTGTTGTCTCTGTATTTGCAGCATTGTCCATGGCCGCGGGCGCGCAAGCCCAAACGGTGTTGAAGGTGGGGTCCACGCCCACAGGCAGTCCATTTACGTTTCTGGACATCAAAGCCAATAGCATCGAAGGCGTGATGGTCGACATCGTCAAGGCCGTGGGCAAAGAGGCCGGCTTTGAGGTTCAGATCGAACCCATGGCGTTTTCCGCATTGATCGGGTCGCTGACATCCAAGCGCATCGACATCGTGTCGGCCGCAATGTTCATCACTCCGCAGCGCCAACAGGTGGTGAGCTTTTCCGAGCCGGTCTATCGCTATGGCGAAGGGCTGATGGTGCTTAAGACCGATAACAAGGAATACAAGTCGTTCGCGGACATGAAGGGCATGACCGTGGGCGTGCAGGTGGGCACGGCCTTTGTCGAGCCCATCCAGAAAAGTGGCGTGTTCAAGGAAGTGAAGCTGTACGACAACCCGCCGGACATGATGCGCGACGCTAATGCCGGCCGCATCCAGGGCGGGTTCATGGACTACCCGATCGCCGCCTACATCCTGACGCAAGGCAACTATCCCAATCTGAAGATGGCGCAAGCCTATCAACCTACCGTCATGGGCAGCCTGGGGCTGGCCACCCGCAAGGAAGATACCGCGCTGTTGGACCGCATCAACAAAGCGTTGGCCAAGCTCAAGGCCGACGGGGCCATCGACGCGATCCTGAAAAAGTGGGGGCTGTCCGGCGCATAACGCCGGCTGCTTGCAGGCAACCAACGTTTTTGGCAACGGCCAAGCCGACGTGCGTGCATGCGCGTCGGCGGGCGGGGCGCATCCCGCGTCCCTGCCGGCAGTCGAGCCTGGGTGGATGAGGTCATGACGGAATTCTTCAACGACGCGGCGGAGTTCCTGCCGATATTGCTGCAAGGCGCCAAGCTGACGATCCTGGTCACGCTCGGTTCCCTGGCGCTGTCCACGGTGCTGGGCCTGGTGTGGGCGCTGATGCGCGTCTCGGGCAATAAATTCCTTTCCAAGGTCAGCGGCGGGGTGATCAACCTGCTGCGCGGTATACCGATCATCGTGCTGCTGTTCTACATCTATTTCGTGATGCCGGACATGGGGGTTTCGTTGACCGCCGTGCAGGCCGCCATCATCGGTCTGGGCGTGGCGTATTCCGCGTATCAGGCCGAGAACTTCCGCGCCGGTATCCAGGCCATCGACCGGGGGCAGATCGAAGCAGCGATGGCGATGGGCATGAGCTGGAGCATGACGATGCGGCGGGTGGTTTTGCCACAGGCAGTCAAGATCGTGCTGCCGCCGTACGGCAACATCATGATCATGATGTTGAAAGATTCGTCGCAGGCGTCGACGATCACGGTGGCCGAACTTGCGCTGCAAGGCAAGCTGATTGCCGTGTCCACCTTCAAGAACGCCACGGTGTTTTCGTTGGTGGCGCTGATGTACCTGGTGATGTGCGTGCCGTTGATTCTGCTGGTGCGTCACCTGGAAAAAAGGAGCGCCACCAAATGATCGAACTTCAAGGAGTGCGCAAGAGCTTTGGCTCGCTTGAGGTGTTGAAAGGCATCGATGCCGAAGTCCGCAAGGGCGAAGTGGTGTGCGTGATCGGCCCGTCCGGTTCGGGTAAGTCCACGATCCTGCGTTGCATCAACGGGCTTGAGCGCTATAACGCCGGCCGCATCACCGTGGACGGTGAACTGGTCGATGCCGACGCGGCTTCCATCGTGTCGATCCGCACGCAGGTGGCGATGGTGTTTCAACGCTTCAACCTTTTCCCGCATCGCACCGCGCTGGAAAACGTGATCGAAGGGCCCATCTTCGTCAAGAAGGAGCCGCGTGCGCAGGTGATCGAACGCGGGCGCGAATTGCTGGCCAGCGTGGGCCTGGCCGACAAGGCGGACGCGCATCCCAATCAATTGTCCGGGGGGCAGCAGCAGCGAGTGGCCATCGCCCGGGCATTGGCGATGCAGCCCAAGGCCATCCTGTTCGATGAGCCCACCTCGGCGTTGGACCCGGAGCTGGTTGGCGATGTGTTGGGCGTGATGCGCAAGCTGGCGGAAGCGGGCATGACGATGGTGGTCGTCACGCATGAAATGAGCTTTGCCCGCGAGGTCGCGGACCGTGTCATGTTTTTCGATGGCGGCGTCATGGTAGAGCAGGGCGCCGCCCGCGAAGTGCTGAATCATCCGCAGCATCCCCGGACGCAGGACTTCCTGCACCGCGTGCTGCATCCCATGTAAGGATCCGTCATGTTGCAAGCGCCGTTTCCCCTGTCGCCTTCCCTGTGGGCCGCCACCGCGGCGCCGCCGCCTCCGACCGAGCCGCTGACCGCGTCAACGCAAGCCGACGTGTTGGTGATTGGTGGCGGTTATGCCGGGCTGAGTACGGCCTTGCACCTGGCCGAGCGGGGCGTGAAGACCCTCGTGCTGGAGGCCCGCGAGATTGGCTTCGGCGGGTCCGGGCGCAATGGTGGCCAGGTAATCCCCGGGCTGAAATATGACCCCGACGATTTGATCGCCATGTTCGGACACGACAAAGGCGAGCGGCTATTGCGGTTTGCCGGCGCCACGGCCGATTCGGTCTTCAACCTGATCGACCGGCATGCCATGGACGTGCCGCATGTGCGCAAGGGGTGGATCCAGGGCGCGCACACCGCCGAAGCCTTGCGTATTGCGCACGGCCGCGCGGCGCAATGGGCGCGCCACGGCGTGGATGCGCAACCGCTGGATACTGATCAGGTTGCACGCCTGCTGGGCACGAATCGCTACCTGGGTGGCTGGGTGGACAATCGCGCGGGCGCCGTGCAGCCCTTGAGCTATGTGCGTGGCCTGGCACGCGCCGCGCTGAACGCGGGGGCGCTGATCCACACGGACACGCCGGTCACGGGTTTGAAGCGTGACGGCGGCAAGTGGACGGCCACGACTTCGCGCGGAGCAAGCGTGATGGCGGAGCGCGTCGTCATGTGCACGAACGCTTACGGCGGAGACCTGCTGCCCGGCCTGAAGACGTCCATCATCGACGCCAACACTTTCCAGGTAGCGACTGCACCGCTACCGGAAGCGGTGCGCGCGGGCATCTTTCCCGAAGGCCACGTCACGTCCGATACGCGTAACCTGCTGCTGTACTTTCGGCTGGACCATCAGGGCCGCCTGTTGATGGGCGGGCGCGGGCCGTTCCGTGAACCCAAGGGGCCGCAAGACTGGGCGCATCTGGAACGCGTGATGTTCAAGATGTTCCCCCAGGTTGCCGGCACGCCGTTTGAGTACCGCTGGTGTGGGCGCGTGGCCATCACGCGCGACTACCTGCCGCATTTGCACGAGCCGCAGCCGGGCTTGCTGGTGGATATCGGCTGCCAGGGTCGCGGCGTGGGTCTGCAAACGAGTATGGGGCGCGCGATGGCGCAGTACGTGGCAACGGGCGACGTGGCCGCGCTGCCCGTGCCTTTGTCACCGGTGGTGCCGTTTCCGCTCTACGGCCTGCGGCGGCTCTATGTGAATGCGGTGGTCACGTGGTATCGCATGACGGACGGGGGCGTGTAAGCCACCCGCCAAACGAAAAAAACCCCGGAACGCGTTCCGGGGTTTTTTGTTTGGCAGGCGTTTTGCCCTGCACCGATCAGACTCAGTCCGCCAGCTTGGCGCGCTGTTCGCGCACCTTTTGCAGGGTTTCGCCAAACTGCGCCATGCGCGCCTTTTCCTGCTCAACGACGGCCGCGGGTGCCCGTTCGACAAAGCTGGCGTTGGACAACTTGCCGTTGGCCTTGGCGATTTCACCTTCCAGGCGCGCGATTTCCTTGTCCAGACGGATGCGTTCGGCGGCCACGTCGATTTCAACGTGCAACATCAAGCGGCTGGCACCCACGACCTGTACCGGTGCGCCGGCGTCGGGCAGGGTGTCCAGCACGTCGACCTGGCTCAGCTTGGCCAGCGCGGCAAGGTAAGGCGCGTTGCGCTTGAGCACGGGCGCATCGCCCTGGGCGCACAGCGGCACCTTCTGGGCGGGCGACAGGTTCATTTCGCCGCGCAATGCGCGCACGGCTTCGACCTGCGCTTTCAGTTCGGCCACGTCGGCTTCGGCGGCGGTGTCCACGGCGGCCGGATTGGCTTGCGGATACGGCTGCACGCTGACGCTGTCAGCGACGCCTTCCTTGCGCTTGCCCGCCACCACCGACACCTTCTGCCACAGTTCTTCGGTGATGAAGGGGATGATCGGATGGGCCAGGCGCAACACGCATTCCAACACACGAATCAGCGTGCGGCGCGTGCCCAGTTGCTGGGCCGGCGTGCCGGTCTGGATCTGGACCTTGGCCAGTTCCAGGTACCAGTCGCAGTATTCGTCCCACACGTAGCGGTACAGCGCATTGGCGATATTGTCGAAGCGGTAGTCGGCAAAGCCGCGCGCCACGTCGGCTTCCAGCGTTTGCATCTGGCTGATGATCCAGCGGTCGACGAACGACGTTTCGCCCGCGTCGGAACCCGTCAGGTCATGGCCCTCGGTGTTCATCAACACGAAGCGCGTGGCGTTCCACAGCTTGTTGCAGAAGTTGCGATAGCCTTCGCAACGCTTCAGGTCGAAGTTGATGTTGCGGCCCAGCGTGGCGTAGGCGGCCATCGTAAAGCGCAGCGCGTCGGTACCGAACGCGGGAATTCCGTCCGGGTATTGGCGGCGCGTTGCCTTTTCGATGGAGCCGGCCTGCTTGGGGTTCATCAGGCCGTAGGTGCGCTTGGCGACCAGCCCGTCCAGGTCGATGCCGTCGATCAGGTCGACCGGGTCCAGCGTGTTGCCCTTGGACTTGCTCATCTTCTGGCCGTCTGCATCGCGGATCAGACCGTGCACATAGACGTGCTTGAACGGAATCTGGCCGGTCATGTGCGTGGTCAGCATGACCATGCGCGCGACCCAGAAGAAAATGATGTCGAAGCCGGTGACCAGCACGCTGGACGGCAGGTAGCGTTCCAGGTCGGGCGTTTTTTCCGGCCAGCCCAGCGTCGTGAAGGGCACCAGGCCCGACGAGAACCAGGTATCCAGCACGTCAGGATCGCGCTTGAGATCGCCCGTGACACCCGCGGCGCGCGCCTGCTCGATGGCGCCGGCTTCATCGTGCGCCACGAAGATCTGGCCGTCTTCCGAATACCACGCCGGAATCTGGTGGCCCCACCACAGCTGGCGCGAGATGCACCAGTCCTGGATGTTGTTCAGCCACTGGTTGTAGATGGTGGTCCAGTTGTCCGGGTAGAACTTGATGCGGCCGTCGGCCACCACTTCAAGGGCCACTTCGGTGATGCTCTTGCCCGGGTTCAGCGTGCCTTCGGGCGCGGGTTTGCTCATGGCCACGAACCATTGGTCCGTCAGCATGGGTTCCAGGACGACGCCGGTGCGGTCGCCCTTGGGCTGCATCATTTTGTGCGATTCAACCTTGACCAGATAGCCTTCGGCGTCCAGTTGCGCAACGACGGCTTTGCGCGCTTCGTAGCGTTCAAGGCCCTGGAATTGCTTGGGGCCGTTTTCGTTGATGTGCGCGTCCAGCGTAAAGATCACGATCAGCGGAAGATCGTGGCGCATCGCGCAGGCATAGTCGTTGAAGTCATGCGCGCCGGTGATCTTCACGCAGCCCGTGCCGAATTCCGGGTCAACAAAATCGTCGGCGATGATCGGGATATTGCGGTCGCACAGCGGCAGTTCGACTTCCTTGCCGACCAGGTGCTGGTAGCGGGGGTCGTCCGGGTGCACGCACAGCGCGCCGTCGGCCAGCATCGTTTCCGGGCGGGTCGTGGCGATGGTCATGCCGCGCAGCGTGACGGTCTGGCCGTCTTTGTCCACGATGGTTTGCGGGCCGTCCACGAAGGGATAGAGGATGTGCCACATGTGGCCCTCGGTCTCTTCGGACTGCACTTCCAGGTCGGACACGGCGGTCAGTAGCTTCGGGTCCCAGTTGACCAGGCGCTTGCCGCGGTAGATCAGACCCTGTTTATGCAGGCGCACGAAGGTTTCGACCACGCCGCGCGACATGCGGTCGTCCATCGTGAAGTATTCGCGCGGCCAGTCGGCCGAGGCGCCCAGGCGACGCACCTGTTCGGTAATGGCGTTGCCCGACTTTTCCTTCCATTCCCAGACTTTTTCCACGAATTTTTCACGGCCGAGGTCATGGCGCGAAACCTTCTGGGCATCCAGCTGTCTTTCAACAACGATCTGCGTGGCGATGCCGGCATGGTCGGTGCCGGGAATGAATACCGTGTCGTCGCCGGACATGCGGCGATAGCGCACCAGGCCGTCCATGATGGTCTGGTTGAACGCATGGCCCATGTGCAGCGTGCCCGTGACGTTGGGCGGCGGGAACTGGATGACATATGGCTGGCTTTCCGTCCCCGTTTTTACGTGCTGGCCCGCCGTGAAATAGCCGCGCTTTTCCCATTCGGCGTACCAGCGCGATTCCAATTCAGAAGGTTCGAAGCTCTTGGAGAGTTCCGGGGCGTCGCTCGCGGGATTCGCGGCGGTGGGGGGAGCAGCTTGAGTCATTACAGGGTTCCGGCAGACAGGGCGCCCGGCGTAGGGATACGGGCAGCAAACCGCTCATTTTAAGATGTAATGCGGTCTTCTCAGCGTGTTAGAATACCGGGTTACTGTAAACCTTTTAGAAGTCCCTGAATTCATTGAGGATTCCTTCAGAAATGTGCGCTTAAAAGCTCCCGTTTCGGTATCCTCGGTAAGAATCCATGGCACGTCCGATCGGTGGCCAGTGTCGAATCCCTGCCTTGGCAAGCGGTTCGGGCCGGCCCGGAATGTTCAACGAAATCGTTCAAACACGCCGGACCGCCCGCGCGCCCATCGCGCGATGACACTTCAAGGGTGACACCGACAAGTGCAGAGCCACGCCAGGCAATTCATCAGAAACCAGTCAGAAATCAGCTTTCGGAGTTCCTAATGTCCATCCAACGCACCCTCTCGATCATCAAGCCCGACGCCGTCGCCAAGAACGTCATCGGCCAGATCGTCGGCCGCTTCGAGCAAGCCGGCCTGAAGGTCATCGCTGCCCGCCTGGCGCAACTGTCGCGCGCCGATGCCGAGCGTTTCTACGCCGTGCACAAGGAACGCCCCTTCTTCAAGGACCTGGTCGATTTCATGATCTCGGGCCCCGTGTTCGTGCAAGTGCTGGAAGGTGAAGACGCCATCCAGAAGAACCGTGACCTGATGGGCGCCACGGACCCGAAGAAGGCTGAAGCCGGCACCATCCGCGCCGACTTCGCCGACAGCATCGACGCCAACGCCGTGCACGGCTCCGACGCTCCGGAAACGGCCGCCGTTGAAGTCGCTTTCTTCTTCCCCGAAATCAACATCCACAGCCGTTGATTTTCGCGTAAGCACTGAATTAGTTTTTTAGCGTTACCCAGGTCATGGAATCCGTCGAACGAATCAATCTGCTGGGGCTGGATGGCTCCGCCCTGTCCGAACTTGTCGGGCAGTGGGGCGGCAAGCCGTTTCGCGCCCGCCAGCTGCAGCGCTGGATGCACCAGCGCGGCGCCGATTCGTTCGACGCCATGACCGACCTGGCTCGCGAATTCCGCAGCCAGCTCGCGTCCAACTGCCGTATCGAGGCCTTGCCCGTCAATATCGAGCAACGCTCGACCGACGGCACGCGCAAGTGGCTGTTTGATGTGGGGCAGGGCAATGCCATCGAAACCGTCTTCATCCCCGAAGACGACCGCGGCACCCTATGCATTTCCAGCCAGGCAGGCTGCGTGGTCAATTGCCGCTTTTGCTCGACCGGGCATCAGGGCTTTAACCGCAACCTGAAAACCAGCGAAATCATCGGCCAGCTGTGGTGGGCCAAGCGCGTGCTGGAAGCCGATATCGGCACCGCCCGCCTGGAAAGCGCCAAGGCCACCGAAGATACGCGCGTCATCAGCAACGTGGTCATGATGGGCATGGGCGAACCCTTGCTTAATTACGACCAGGTCCTGCCGGCGCTGCGCCTGATGCTGGACGACAACGCCTACGGCCTGTCGCGCCGTCGCGTCACGGTGTCCACCTCTGGTGTGGTCCCCATGATGGACCGCCTGTCGCAAGACTGTCCGGTGGCGCTGGCGGTGTCGCTGCACGCACCCAACGATGCGCTGCGCGACGAACTGGTGCCGCTGAACAAGAAGTACCCGCTGAAAGAGTTGCTGGCGGCTTGCGAGCGCTATCTGGCGTTTGCGCCCCGCGACTTCATCACCTTTGAATACTGCATGCTGGACGGCATCAACGATACCGACCAGCACGCCAGGGAACTGATCCAAATTGCACGCCAGCTGCGCTGCAAGCTGAACCTGATTCCGTTCAACCCCTTCCCTGAGTCGGGCCTGAAGCGTTCCAATTCTGCCCGCGTGAAGGTGTTCGCGCAGCGGCTGATGGACGCCGGCATCATTACGACCGTGCGCAAGACCCGGGGCGACGACATCGATGCAGCTTGTGGTCAATTGGCCGGAGAGGTGCGCGACCGCACTCGGATTACCGAGCGCAACGCCGCACAGCGCCAGACCATACCAATTAAACAGGTGCATGCATGACGCAGGAATTCGCTTCTGCAGTTTCTGAAACGCCCGCCGGGGCCGCGGGCAACATCGGCTCGGCATTGCGCGCGCTGCGACAGTCCAAGGGTTGGTCCCTGGACGAGGTGTCCAGCCGGATCAAGTTTTCCACGAAGCAGATCGAAGCCCTTGAAAACGAAGCGTGGGCAGACTTGCCCACCGGCGTTTCCCTGCGCGGCCTGGTCCGTAACTACGCGCGTTTGCTGGGCGCCGATTCCCAAGCCATCGTCGACTCGCTTGACCCCAAGGCCCGCGTTACCGGCCCCGTCAAGCTGAGCCCGGGCGCCTTGCATTCGGCGCATTCCATTCCCCAATCCAGTGCTGACGACGAGCGTTCGTCGTCCACGTCCTGGGGCTGGTTGATCGCCATCGTGCTGGTCCTGGCCGCCGGCGTGGCGTATGCCTTCTGGCAAGGCTGGTTGCCGCAGCAATGGCTGCCGTTCGACTGGCTGCCCAAGCCCACCAAGTAAACCGGTTCCATTGATGCAAGATTCCTCTCTGCCTTGCCATGATGCGCCGCCTCCGTCTGTCGGGGCCGCCATGCGCCGCGCCACGCGCTCGGTAGCGGTGAAGTGGGGCGATCGCGTTGTCATGGTTGGCGGTGACGCCCCGGTCGTGGTGCAGTCCATGACCAACACCGACACCGCCGACGCCATCGCCACGGCAATCCAGGTCAAGGAACTGGCGCAGGCCGGCTCCGAGCTGGTGCGTATCACGGTCAACACGCCCGAGGCGGCCCGCGAAGTGGTCGCCATCCGCGAACAGCTGGACCGCATGGGCGTGAACGTGCCGTTGGTAGGCGACTTCCACTACAACGGCCACAAGCTGCTGACGCAGTTTCCGGAATGCGCGCAAGCGCTGTCCAAGTACCGGATCAACCCCGGCAACATGGGCGGCGGCAAGCGGCGCGACGACAACTTTGCGCAGATGATCGAAGTGGCTTGCCGTTACGACAAGCCGGTGCGCATCGGCGTGAACTGGGGCAGCCTGGATCACGAACTGATGGCGCGCAAGATGGACGAAAACAGCCGCCGCGCGCAACCCTGGGAGGCCCAGGCTGTGATGCGTGACGCGCTGGTCGTGTCGGCCATCAGCAATGCGCAGCGCGCCGAGGAACTGGGCTTGCGCCGCGATGCGATCATCCTGTCGTGCAAGGTCAGCCACGTGCAGGACCTGATTGCCGTTTACCGAGATCTGTCCGCCCGCTGCGACTATCCGCTGCACCTGGGCCTGACCGAAGCCGGCATGGGCAGCAAGGGCATCGTGGCGTCCACCGCCGCGCTGGCCGTGCTGTTGCAGCAAGGCATCGGCGACACCATCCGTATTTCGTTGACGCCGGAACCCGGCGGCGACCGCAGCCGCGAAGCCATCGTGGCGCAAGAAATCCTGCAGACCATGGGCCTGCGCGCGTTCACCCCCATGGTGGTCGCATGCCCCGGCTGTGGCCGCACCAGCAGCACGTTCTTCCAGGAACTTGCCGACAGCATCCAGTCCTACCTGCGTCGCCAGATGCCGGTCTGGAAGTCGCAATATCCGGGCGTCGAAAGCATGAACGTCGCGGTCATGGGCTGTGTGGTCAATGGGCCGGGCGAAAGCCGCCATGCGGATATCGGTATCAGTCTGCCGGGAACGGGCGAAGTGCCTGCGGCGCCGGTATTCGTGGATGGCGAACGCACGGTCACGCTCAAAGGCGACCATATCGCCGAAGAGTTCCAGGCCATCGTCGAAGACTACGTGGCGCGCCGGTACGGCGTGCTCGCCTCTCATTAAAAGAAAGGGTGTAGCCGCAAGCGCGCCGCCAGGCGCGTGATGCGGCATGATCAAGATGACTCAAGCTTTCCAGAAAGTCGCCGCCATACGCGGCATGAATGACGTGTTGCCCGGGCCGAGCGCCCGCTGGGAACAATTCGAGGAAATCGTGCGCGGCTGGCTGCGCGGCTACGGCTATCGCAACGTGCGTACGCCCGTGCTTGAGCATACGCGCCTGTTCACGCGCGGCATCGGCGAAGTGACCGACATCGTCGAAAAAGAGATGTACACCTTCACCGACGCGTTGAACGGCGAGTCGTTGACGATGCGTCCTGAAATGACGGCCGGCATTGTGCGCGCCTCCATCGAGCACAACATGCTCTATGACCGCCCGCAACGCGTTTATTCGATCGGCCCGGTTTTCCGCCACGAACGCCCGCAGCGCGGCCGCTACCGTCAATTCCACCAGATCGACGTCGAAGCCCTGGGCTATGTCGGCCCCGACGTGGATGCTGAACTCATCGTCATGCTGGCCCGCCTGTGGAAGCTTCTGGGCCTGAAGGACGTACGCCTTGAACTCAATTCGCTGGGCCAGCCGGCCGAACGCGCCGCGCACCGCGCCGCGCTGATCGAGCACCTGGAAAAGCACCGCGACATCCTGGACGAAGACGGCCAGCGCCGCTTGTACACGAACCCGCTGCGCGTGCTGGATACCAAGAATCCGGCCATGCAGGAAATGGCCAACAGCGCGCCGCGCCTGTTCGATTTCCTGGGTGATGAATCGCGCGCGCACTTTGAAGGCGTTTGCCAGCGCCTGACGGAAGCCGGCATTGAATACAGCTTGAATCCGCGCCTGGTGCGCGGGCTGGACTACTACAACCTGACCGTGTTCGAGTGGGTTACCGATCGCCTCGGTTCCCAGGGCACGGTGTGCGGCGGCGGTCGTTACGACGGGCTGATCGAACTGTTGGGCGGCAAGCCCGCGCCGGCGGTTGGCTTTGCCATCGGCATGGAACGCCTGCTGGACCTCTGGGAACAGAGCGTTCAGCTGGACGCCCCTGCCGAATGCGACGTGTACGTGGTGCATCAGGGCGAAGACGCACAGCGCCTGGCGGCCCGCGTGGGCGAGTCGTTGCGCGATGCGGGCCTGTCCGTGATCGTGCATGCCGGTTCGGCGGGCTTCAAGTCGCAATTCAAGCGCGCCGATGCCAGCGGCGCCCGCGTTGCGGTTATTCTTGGCGCCGACGAAGTCGCATCGCAGACCGCCAGCGTCAAATATTTGCGCGCGGATGCCCAAGGCGACGCGGCGCAGCAGCAGGTCCCGCTTGCGGATCTGGCTGCGGTACTGAACAACAAGGGTTAAGGCATGGCATACGATCTCGAAGAACAGGAAAAGCTGGACGCCATCAAGGCGTGGTGGGCTAGATACGGCACGCTGGTCGTGACGCTGTTTGCCGTGGTGGCATTGGCCTGGGGCGGTTGGTGGGGCTGGAAGGCCTATGAATCGCACCGTGCCAACCAGGCCATGGGTTACTTCGAAGCGCTGGAAGATGCGGCCCGTTTGGGCGGCGCCGATTCGGCGGTGCGCATCAAGACGGCGGCCGCGACGCTGCGTGAACAATACCCGGCCACCGGCTATGCGGCGCGCGGCGCCTTGGTCGCGGCGCAGGCCCTGCAAGCCCAGAAGGACGAAGCGGGCGCGCGTGAACAGCTGGAATGGCTGGCGGCGCAAGGCAAGAATCCGTCGATGCAAGCGGTGGCGCGCCTGCGTCTGGCCGGCATGCTGCTGGACCAAAAGCAGTTTGATGCGGCGCTTGCGCAATTGAACAATCCGCCGGCCGCGTTTGCCGCCTTGTTTGCTGACCGTCGTGGCGATATTCTCGCGGCGCAAGGCAAGCGCGATGAAGCGCGTGCGGCCTGGCAAAGCGCCATTGATGGCTTGGGCACGGCGAATCCGCTGACCCAGGTTGTGCAATTGAAACTGGATGCCCTGAGCGGAGCGTAACTGTAATGCGTAAATTTGCACCTGGTCGTACGTGGCGTGGCGCTGTCTGCCTGGCAAGCTTGCTTGCCCTGGGTGGCTGCGGTCTGTTCTCCCACGATGATGGCCGCTACGATCCCGCCCCGCTGACCGAATACAAGGCCGGCATGTCCGTGCGCCAGATCTGGTCCACGTCGATCGGCAGCGGCTCAGGCCTGGGCTTTGCGCCCACGGTGCTGGGCACGGCCGTCTACGCCGCCACGCCGGATGGCTCGGTCGGCAAGTTCGACCTGCAAAGCGGCCGCCCGTTGTGGAAGGCCAAGACCGAAGGCAAGCTGTCCGCGGGAGCCGGCAGCGACGGCACCACGACCGCCGTCGCCTCGCCCGATGGCGATGTGATTGCGTTTGACGACACCGGCAAGGTCAAGTGGAAGGTCCGCGCGACCAGCGACGTCACGATCCCGCCGGTGGTGGGCTATGGCATCGTCGTCGTGCGCAGCGGCGATTACCGCATCCAGGCATTCGACGCCAATAGCGGCGAGCGCGTCTGGAACGTGCAACGCCCCGGCCCGTCGCTTGCCTTGCGCAGCGTGTCGCAAATGGTGCTGGCCGAAGGCCTGGTCATCACCGGCCTGCCCGGCGGCAAGCTGATGGCAATCGCGTCCGACAGTGGCAACGTGCAGTGGGAAGGCACCGTGGCTACGCCGCGCGGCGCCAGCGACCTTGAACGCCTGACCGACGTCGTCGGCACGCCGCGTATTACGGGCAACCTGCTTTGCGCAGTCGCCTACCAAGGGCGTATCGTCTGCTTTGACGTGACCGCCGGCGGTCGCCCGTTGTGGGCCAAGGACTTCTCCAGCGTCAGCGGCATGACCCTGGACGACCGTTTTGCGTACTCGGCGGATCAAAATAGCGTTGTCAGCGCGTTTGCGCTGGATAATGGCGGCAATGTGTGGAAGCAAGCGGCGCTGAAAAATCGCCAGCTGACCGCCCCGGCCATGCTGGGCGGCGCGCTTGCCGTGGGCGACCTGGAAGGGTATCTGCACTTTCTGTCGCGTAGTGATGGCAGCCTGATGGCGCGGCTGTCCGTGGGTGGAGGCGCCGTCGTTTCGCCGCCGCAAACCACCCCCCAAGGTGTGCTGGTCCAGACGGGCAATGGCAATCTCGTCATGATCGGCGCCAACTAAAACTTATAGAACAAAGCCTTACACCGTGTCTTTCAAGCCTGTCGTTGCCCTGGTCGGTCGCCCCAATGTGGGGAAGTCGACCCTTTTCAACCGCCTGACGCGATCGCGCGCCGCGTTGGTGGCCGATTTTTCCGGCCTGACCCGCGATCGCCATTACGGTGAGGGCAGGGTAGGCGAGATCCCCTTCATCGCTATCGATACCGGTGGTTTCGAGCCCGTCGCCAAGGACGGCATCCTGCTTGAGATGGCGCGCCAGACCCGGCAGGCCATCGCCGAGGCCGACGTCGTGGTGTTCCTGGTGGACGCTCGCGCCGGGCTGAACGCCCACGACCACCAAATCGCCCAATTGCTGCGCAAGTCTGGCCAGCAACGCGTTCTGCTGGCGGTGAACAAGGCCGAAGGCATGGGCCTGGGCCCCGCCATTGCCGAATTCCACGAACTTGGTCTGGGTCAGCCCTTTCCGATCTCGGCGGCGCACGGTGACGGCATTGTCGACCTGATCGAACTGGCCCTGAAAGACCTGGCCGAACCGCCGGCCGAAGACGAGCCATTCGAAGAAGGCGAGGGCGAGCACGATCACCGCATCAAGCTGGCCATCGTCGGCCGTCCCAATGTGGGCAAGTCGACGCTTATCAATACGCTGATGGGCGAAGAGCGCGTCATTGCGTTCGACTTGCCCGGCACGACGCGCGACGCCATTGAAATTGACTTCGACCGCGATGGCCGCCGCTACACGCTGATCGACACGGCCGGGCTGCGCAAGCGCGGCAAGGTCTTCGAGGCCGTCGAGAAATTCTCGGTCATCAAGACGTTGCAGGCCATTGAGGCCAGCAACGTCGTGCTGCTGATGCTGGACGCGCACACCGAAATTTCCGAGCAGGACGCCCACATCGCGGGCTTCGTGCTGGAAACCGGCCGTGCCGTGGTGGTCGCCATCAACAAATGGGACGGCCTGGACGGCGAGGAAAAGGAACGCATCGAACGCGAATTCCAACGCAAGCTGCGCTTCCTGTCGTTCGCGCGCATGCACACCATTTCGGCCTTGCGCGGCCAGGGCATCAAGCCCTTGCTGAAGTCCATCAACTCGGCGCACGCCGCGGCATTCGCCAAGTTGTCCACGCCGAAGCTGACGCGCGAACTTCAGGCCGCCATCGAACAGCAACAGCCGCCGCGCAAGGGTATCTTCCGCCCCAAGATGCGCTACGCGCACCAAGGAGGGCAGAACCCGCCGCTGGTCGTCATTCACGGCAATGCGTTGGATGCCATCCCCGATTCGTATCGCCGCTATCTGGAAACGCGTTTCCGCAACGCGTTCGATCTGGCCGGCACGCCGCTGCGCATCGAATTCAAGTCGTCGCACAACCCCTACGCGCAGGAAAGTTGATCCATGAGCCGTTTCTGGAGTCCCGTGGTCGGGACGCTCAGTCCGTATGTCCCGGGCGAGCAGCCCAAGCTTCAGAACCTGGTCAAGCTGAACACCAACGAGCATCCGTACGGGCCGTCGCCCAAGGTGCTTGAGGCCATACGCGCGGCCGCTGACGACACGCTCAAGCTGTATCCGGACCCGTCTTCGGACCGGCTGCGCCAGGCAATCGCAACCACTGTCGGCGTGCAAGCCAACCAGGTCTTCGTCGGCAATGGGTCCGACGAAGTGTTGGCCCACGCATTTCTTGCGCTGCTCAAGCACGACAAGCCGCTGCGCTTTCCGGATATTACCTACAGCTTCTATCCGGTCTATTGCGGCTTGTACGGCATCGAGTTCGAAACGGTGCCGCTGGCTGCGGACTTTTCCATCAATGTCGACGACTACCTGCCGGGTGCAAACGGGCAGGCGGGCGCCATCATCTTCCCCAATCCCAATGCGCCGACCGGCCGGGCGCTAAGCCTGGCCGATGTTGAACGCATCGTGACCGGCAACCCCGACTCGGTTGTGGTGGTGGACGAGGCCTATGTGGACTTCGGCGGGGAATCCGCGGTGGGCCTGGTGGGCCGCTATGACAACCTGCTGGTCGTGCAGACGCTGTCCAAGTCGCGCTCGCTGGCTGGGCTGCGTGTTGGCTTTGCCGTGGGCAGCGCTGAACTCATCGATGGCCTTGAGCGCGTAAAGAACAGTTTCAACTCCTACCCGATAGATCGCCTGGCGTCGGCCGGCGCAGTAGCGGCATTGGAGGATACAGAGTACTTTGACGAGACTCGCCAAGCCGTGATCGAAACCCGGTCGCGGATGACGGTGGGCTTGCAAGCGTTGGGCTTCGAGGTTTTGCCGTCGGCCGCGAATTTCGTGTTCGCGCGGCACGCTTCAAAAGACGCTGCGGGCCTGGCCGCCGCCTTGCGCGAGCGCAGCATCATCGTGCGTCATTTTCGTCATGCTCGCATCGATCAGTTTCTGCGTATCACGGTGGGCACTGACGAGCAGGTCAACCTGCTTCTGAAGGCGCTTGAAGAGGTCCTGAAAGCGTGATCTTCAGGGGCATTTCAGCTTGAAATTTCTGGTGTCACTTTTGCTTCCTGGCCAAGTAGCACGGGCCGGGAAAACCCTGTAGAGTACATGTTTCGGTGTGCTCCACCAGCACAAGAAAGCACATCATCACTCAATAACAAACAAATGGAGCCTGGCCAATGAGCAATAAAGGGCAAACTCTGCAAGATCCGTTTCTGAACACGCTGCGCAAGGATCATGTGCCCGTGTCGATCTACTTGGTAAACGGCATCAAGCTTCAAGGGCAAATCGAATCTTTTGATCAGTACGTGGTGCTGCTGCGCAATACGGTTACGCAAATGGTTTACAAGCATGCCATTTCCACCGTCGTCCCCGCGCGCGCCGTGAATTTTCAGGTGGAAGTCCCTGCTGAATAATCTCGCTCCAGCTTTACCTTTTTTTGCCCGCCTGACGGTTGACGTCGGCGGGCATTTTCGCTTTGGCTCCAATATGGTGCATGTATGCGCGCTCTGATTATCAGCGTGGATCTGGGTGACCCGGACCACGCTGCCCACGCCGAGGAATTCACCATGCTGGCCAAGGGCGCGGGTGCGGAAGTCGTCGGTACGCTGACTGCTCGGCGCGATCGCCCCGACGCCAAGTTCTTCATCGGTTCGGGCAAAGCGGACGAAGCCGTGGGGATGGCGCAAGCCCTGCTGGCCGATATCGTCCTTTTCGACCAGCCGTTGTCACCGGCTCAGCAACGCAACCTTGAGCGGGCTTTCAACCTGCGCGTGGTGGATCGCGTTGCGCTCATTCTGGATATCTTCGCGCTGCGCGCAAAAAGCCACGAAGGCAAATTGCAGGTCGAACTGGCGCAGTTGCAGCATCTGGCCACGCGCCTGACGCGCATGTGGAGCCACCTGGAACGTCAACGCGGCGGTATCGGGATGCGCGGTCCGGGCGAGTCGCAGCTGGAAATGGATCGCCGAATGATCGGCGCCAAGGTCAAGACGCTGCGCGAGCGGTTGGACCGCGTCGAGCGCCAGCGGGTGACGCAGCGGCGCGCCCGCGCCAGGGGCGGTGCGCTGTCGGTGTCGCTGGTGGGTTACACCAACGCGGGCAAGTCCACGCTGTTCAATGCGCTGACGCGTGCTGACAGCTACGCCGCCGATCAGCTGTTCGCCACGCTGGACACGACCACGCGTCGTATCTGGATCGACGGCGCCGGGTCGGTAGTGGTGTCGGACACCGTCGGATTCATCCGCGACCTGCCGCACGGCCTGATCGCCGCGTTCCGCGCAACACTCGAAGAGACCGTCCACGCCGATCTGCTGCTGCATGTGGTCGACGCGGCCAGCCCGCAGCGTGACGAGCAGATATTTGAAGTCAACAAGGTTCTTGCCGAAATCGGAGCCTCCGCGATTCCGACCATTCTGGTATACAACAAGATTGACCGGGCGGGTTTGGAACCCCGGGTGGAGCGCGATGCACATGGTACGATTGCGCGAGTATTTGTAAGCGCCACCGAGCGCGCCGGTCTGGATGCGTTGCGCGGGGCAATTGCGGAGACCGGACAGATTGTGGGAAACAATGCCGCGAATTATCAAACTCTTCAATCTGAATGACCCCGGTTGGGGTCGTGGGAACAACAATGGCTCCGAGCCGCCGCCGAAGCGGCCTCAAGGCAATGGAGACGGCCCACCTGACCTGGACGAAGTCTGGCGCGATTTCAATAATCGCATCGGCTCCTTGTTTGGTCGCAAGGGCGGTGGCGGTGGTAACAACCGCCCCGGTAACCGAGGCGGCATGACGCCGCCGTCGCCGCGCGGTACGCGCATCGGCCTGGGCGTCATCGCCCTGGTCGCGGCGGGTATCTGGCTGGCCAGTGGCTTCTACATCGTGCAAGAAGGCCAGGTCGCGGTTGTGACCCAGTTCGGCAAGTACAAGAGCACGTCGCAAGCCGGCTTCCAGTGGCGCTTGCCGTATCCCATTCAAAGCCAGGAAATCGTCAACGTGTCGCAGCTGCGCACGTTTGAAGTCGGTTTCCGCGGCGGTTCGCGCAACAAGGTCCTGCCTGAAGCGCTGATGCTCACGACGGACGAGAACATCGTCGATATGCAGTTCGTCGTGCAATACCGTCTGCGTGCCGACGGCGGCCCTGATTACCTGTTCAAGACGCGCGACCCGGACGAATCCGTCCGCCAGGCTTCTGAAACGGCCATGCGCGAAGTCGTGGGCAAGCAGTCGATGGACTTCGTCCTGTACGAAGGGCGTACCGCAGTTGCCACGCAAGTGCAGGCCTTGATGCAGCAGATCCTGGATCGCTATCAAAGCGGGGTGCAGGTCAGCACTGTTGCCATCCAGAACGTGCAGCCGCCCGAGCAGGTGCAAGCCGCCTTTGACGACGCCGTCAAGGCCGGTCAAGACCGCGAACGCCAGATCAACGAAGGCCAAGCCTACGCCAACCAGGTCGTGCCATTGGCCAGCGGCCAGGCATCGCGCATGACCGAACAAGCTGAAGGCTACAAGGCCAAGGTGGTGGGCGATGCGCAGGGTAATACCTCGCGCTTCACCAGCATCCTGGGCGAATACGAAAAGGCGCCGCAAGTGATGCGCCAGCGTATGTACCTGGAAAGCATGCAAGACATCTTCACGCGCGCCAGCAAGGTCATGGTCGACACCAAGAGCAACAACAACATGTTGTATTTGCCCTTGGACAAAATCATGCATCTGGCTGCCCAGGACGCCAGCAAGTCCAGCGTCGGCAACCCGGGTTCGCCTGCGTTGATCAGCCCGCCAGTCCAACCGCCGTTGCGTAGCAACGCGGCGCCGGCGCCCCAGTCTTCCGGCAGCAGCAATAGCAACACGCTGCCCCGCGACCGCACGTCGCGCTAACCCGGAGGATTTCTGATCATGCAACGTTTTATGCCCATCCTGGTCGGCCTGCTTATCGTGCTGGCTGCCCTGTCGTCATGCGTCTTCGTCGTGCGCGAGCGCGACTACGCCCTGGTGTTCTCACTGGGCGAAGTGCGCAAGACCATTAATGAACCCGGCCTGTACTTCAAGGCGCCGCCACCGTTCCAGAACGTCGTGACGCTGGACAAGCGCATCCTGACCATCGAAACCAACGAAGCCGAACGCATCCAGACTTCTGAAAAGAAGAACCTGCTGATCGATTCCTACGTGAAATGGCGTATTGCGGACCCCCGCCAATACTACGTTTCGACGGGCGGCAACGAGCGCGTCGCACAAGAGCGGCTGCAAGCGCTGATCCGTGACGCCTTGAACGCTTCGGTCAACGTGCGTACCGTGCGTGACGTGGTGTCGACCGAACGCGACAAGATCATGGCCGAGATCCTGACCAACGTGGCAAAGCGCGCCGAGCCTCTGGGGGTGCAAATTGTCGACGTGCGTCTGCGCCGTATCGAGTTCGCGCCTGAGATTTCGGAATCGGTGTACCGCCGCATGGAAGCGGAGCGTACGCGCGTCGCCAACGAGCTGCGTTCCATTGGTGCCGCCGAGGGCGAGAAGATCCGCGCCGAAGCAGATCGCCAGCGCGAAGTGATTGTGGCTCAGGCTTACGCCACGGCGCAGGGCATCATGGGCGAAGGCGACGCCGCCGCCGCTTCGATCTATGCCCAGGCCTACGGCAAGAACCCGCAGTTCTACACGTACTACAAGAGCCTGGAGGCGTACCGCGCTTCGTTCTCGAAGCCGGGCGACGTGCTGGTGGTCGACCCCAGCTCCAGCTTCTTCCAGTTCATGAAGGACCCGGCGGGCGAAGCATTGGCGCCGGTTACCGTGCCCGCCAAGTAAGTCACCACGCACCTTGCGCACTGAAAACCCCTTGGAATTCCAAGGGGTTTTTTATTGCTGCAAGGGCGTTGTAGGTTGGGCGGTGCCGCCTGTTCGTCGATAGGGGGACGGCTTGCGGCCCTGATAATCCCGGCTAGCGCTGTCGGCCGACTCATGTACAATACCGCGTAAGCTAGAAAACATTCCGCAGCGGCTGAGCGGGCTTACGCCCCCTCAGCCGCTTTTTCGTTTGGGCGACGCCCACGCATCACTTGGCGTTATTCAGGTAAACATTCATGGGTAACTGGTTGCTGCCCGAGAGCCTTGCCGACGTACTTCCGGCAGAGGCCCGGCGCATCGAGGAATTGCGCCGCGAACTTCTCGATTTGTACCGTACATACGGCTTCGAGCTGGTCGCGCCGCCCCTGGTCGAATACATCGATTCATTGCTGTCCGGCACCGGTAGCGATCTGGATCTGCGAACCTGCAAGCTGGTTGACCAGCTGACCGGTCGCACTCTGGGTGTACGGGCCGACATGACTCCTCAGGTCACGCGCATTGATGCGCACTTGTTGAACCGTGCCGGCGTGACGCGCCTGTGCTATTGCGGCAACGTGTTGCACGCTCGCCCGGCGGACCTACTGTCCAGCCGCGAGCTGCTGCAGATCGGCGCCGAGATTTATGGCCATGCCGGGTTTGAGGCCGATCTGGAAATCATCCAGCTTGTGTTGGAAACCGTGGCAATCGCAGGCGTGCGCAACCCCCGTCTGGACTTGTGCCATCCGGGTGTGGTGCGCGCCATTGTCGAATCCGACCCTGCCGCCGTCGCCTTGGCCGAAGACGTCATCCGTCTGTTGCGCGAGAAAGACGTGCCGGGGCTGGGTGAGCTGGCTGAAAGGGCGCCCGGCATGCGCGAAGAGACGCTGACTGCGTTGAAGTTGCTGCCAAATTTGTATGGTGGGCCCGAAGTGCTGAAAGTCGCACGTCGTGACCTGCCTTTGTTGCCTGGCGTGGCAGCGGCGCTGGATGCGCTGCAGGCCTTGGTGGATGCCATGCCCAACGTGGCATTCGGCGTGGACCTGGCTGATGTGGGCGGCTACGGCTACCACTCCGGCGTCAAGTTTGCGTTGTATGCCGAAGGGTGGCACGACGCGCTGGTCAGCGGTGGACGCTATGACGACGTCAGCCGTGCATTTGGCCGCGCTCGTCCGGCCACGGGCTTCAGTTTGGATTTACGCAAACTGGCGGCGGGTTTGCCGCCAGCAGAGCGGGCGCGAGCGGTTCGCGCGCCCTGGGGGCAGGCCCCCGCCTTGACCGAGGCGGTTCGCCGTCTGCGCCGGTCAGGGGAAATTGTCGTTCAGGTATTGCCCGGTCACGAGCAGGATCAGGACGAATTCGTTTGCGATCGCGAGCTGGCGCTGCAAGATGGCGCCTGGACGGTCAGAACGCTGTGACTAACTCCCTCTTGGAAACGAGAGGGCCGCGGGGAGATTTCCGGATTTCCCGAGAAACTCGATATTGATTCGTAACATGAGCAAGAACGTAGTCGTAATCGGCACCCAATGGGGTGACGAGGGCAAAGGCAAGATCGTCGATTGGCTGGCGGAATCCGTCCAAGGCGTGGTCCGCTTCCAAGGCGGTCACAACGCCGGCCATACGCTGTGGATCAACGGCAAGAAGACGATTCTTCGCCTGATCCCGTCGGGCATCATGCATCCCGGTGTCACCTGCTTTATCGGCAATGGCGTCGTGCTGTCCCCGGAAGCCCTGCTCAAGGAAATCGAAGAGCTGGAAGCCGCCGGTCTGGACGTGCGCTCGCGCCTGCAGATTTCCGAAATCTGCCCGCTGATCCTTCCTTATCACGTGGCCATCGACAAGGCGCGCGAAGCGCGCAAGGGCGAAGGCAAGATCGGCACGACCGGTCGTGGCATCGGTCCGGCGTACGAGGACAAGGTTGCCCGCCGCGCGCTGCGCGTGCAGGACCTGTTCAACCCGTCGCTGTTTGACGAGAAGCTGGCCGAAGTCCTGGATTACCACAACTTCGTGTTGACCAAGTATCTGGGCGCCGAAGCGGTTTCCGCCAACGAAGTGCGCGATCAGGCCATGGCGCTGGCTCCGGCCATCGCTCCCATGGTCAAGGACGTTTCCAGCAACCTGTATGCCATGCAGCAGGAAGGCAAGCGCATCCTGTTCGAAGGCGCGCAGGGCGCATTGCTGGATGTCGACCACGGCACGTATCCCTTCGTCACCAGCAGCAATTGCGTGGCTGGTGCCGCTTCGGCCGGTGCTGGCGTGGGTCCGCAGCAGCTGGATTACGTGTTGGGCATCACCAAGGCGTACACCACCCGCGTGGGTTCGGGTCCGTTCCCCACGGAGCTGGTCGACGAAATCGGCACGCGTCTGGCCACCATCGGCAAGGAATTCGGTTCGGTCACCGGCCGTCCTCGCCGTTGCGGCTGGTTCGACGGCGCCGCGCTGAAGCGTTCGGTTCGCCTGAATGGCATTTCCGGCCTGTGCATCACCAAGCTGGACGTGCTGGATGGCCTGGAAACGATCCAATTGGGCGTCGGCTACCGCGTCAACGGTGAATTCCGCGACGTGCTGCCTTACGGCGCTCACGCCGTTGCGCAAGCGCAACCGGTGCTGGAAGAGTTGCCGGGCTGGTCCGAGTCCACCGTCGGCATCACCGAGTACGACAAGCTGCCCGCCGCTGCTCGTCGCTACCTGGAACGCGTGGCCGAAGTTTGCGGCGTGCCGATCGACTTGGTGTCGACTGGCCCTGACCGCAATGAAACCATTGTCCTGCGTCATCCCCTGAAGGGCTGATCGGGTTATTATTCCAAAGGCCGCCCCC
>NZ_JBLVOL010000059.1:96889-112132 GCF_053543755.1 Achromobacter semiaridum
GCCCTTTTCGTATCTTTAAGCAGGAGACGCTTACCTATGAGCGCGCCGACCAATGATGAGAGCCATCTGTGGGTGACGTGGGACGATTACAACCGGCTGATTGAGCGCCTGACCTTGCAGGTGCACCAGTCGGGATGGAAATTCGACAAGATTCTTTGCCTGGCGCGCGGCGGTATGCGCGTCGGCGACGTTATGTCCCGTATTTTTGATGTGCCGCTGGGCATTCTGGCCACCAGCAGCTACCGCGAAGCTGCGGGCACCAAGCAGGGCGACATGGACATCGCGCAGTTCATCACCATCACGCGCGGCACATTGTCCGGGCGGGTGTTGTTGGTGGACGACATGGTCGACACCGGCAAGACCTTCAGCAAGGTCTACGATCATCTGAAAAGCCAATTCGCCGACATCACGGAATTGCGCAGCGCCGTCCTCTGGTGGAAAGGGCATTCCCAGGCCACCCCCGACTATTACGTCGAGAAGTTGCCCACGAATCCCTGGATCCACCAGCCGTTCGAGGACTACGACAGTCTGCGCCCGCATCAGCTGGAGGCGTGGATCCGCAAGGGTTATAAGAGCTGAGCTCGGCCAGTCTGAAGTCCAATGCAGGAAAGGAGGGATGCATCTGTGCGCCAAGCGTCCCTCCTAGTAGTCAAAGCGTGCATGACCATGCTAGAATCGCTGGTTATCGCTAAACCGAACTTGGCTTGTTACTCTTTGGGTAGTCTTTGGGTAACGGAAACAGCCAGCGGAAATCCGAGAAATACGTAAAAAACGGGCAAGAGTGGGTACGCATCGGTACTGCAAAGCAGCGCTGCATGTTTTCCCGCTACGTCGTTTTTCGAGAACTTGGGTTGCGCTTTCAAGGTTCCTCGTTCCGCGGTTATTGGTTACCGCGGACCTGGACCCGCGCAGCGTTGCTGGTAAGCAAGCCAGGTTTGTCATCAACTTTTGTTACCCTACAAGCAGGCCAATCACTTTATGCCTATCGTTCGACTGAAGGAAAACGAACCGTTTGAAGCCGCTCTGCGCCGCTTCAAGCGCACCATCGAAAAGACCGGTTTGCTCACCGAGCTGCGTTCGCGCGAGTTCTATGAGAAGCCCACGGCCGAGCGCAAGCGCAAGCACGCCGCCGCCGTGAAGCGCCACTACAAGCGCATTCGTAGCCAACAACTGCCCCCGCGCCTGTATTGATTTTTGATTCCCGAATCTATTGATTCCAGAATCATTCATCCAGGATCTACTCGCCCGAGTCGACGTCGTCGATGTAGTCGGGCGATATGTGCAGTTGCGAAAGGGTGGGGCCAACTTGCTCGGCCTGTGCCCCTTTCATAACGAAAAAAGTCCGTCGTTCACTGTCAGCCCCACCAAGCAGTTTTATCACTGCTTCGGCTGTGGGGCCCATGGCAGCGCCATCACATTCCTGATGGAACATACGGGTACCAGTTTCCCCGAAGCCGTGCGCACGCTCGCGGCTTCGGCGGGAATGACGGTCCCGGAAGAAAATCGAAGTCCACGTCAGCAGCAGGAAACCGCGCGCCGCAAGGCCGAGGAATCACGCCATACGCAGGTGCTGGATGCCGCGCAGGCGCACTATCTGAAGCAGTTGCGCGCCTCTCCGGCCGCGATCCGTTACCTGAAGCAACGTGGCCTGACGGGCGAAATTGCCGCGCATTTTGGTTTGGGGTGGTCGGGAACCGACCGCCACGGCCTTTCGCAGGTCTTTCCCAATTACGACGACCCCACGCTGGTGGAGTCGGGCCTTGTCATTGAGTCCGAAGATGGACGCCGTTATGACCGCTTTCGCGAGCGCGTCATGTTCCCGATCCGCAACGCGCGAGGCAGTCTGATCGGGTTTGGCGGTCGCATCATCGGGAAGGGCGAACCCAAGTACCTGAATTCTCCCGAGACACCGCTTTTCTCGAAGGGCCATGAACTGTATGGCCTTTGGGAAGCGCGCCAAGCCATCCGCCAGGAAGGTCAGGTGATCGTGGTTGAAGGGTACATGGACGTGGTCGGCTTGGCGCAGCAAGGGATCGCCAACGCGGTCGCGACGTTAGGCACCGCAACGACGCCGGACCACGTTAAGAAGCTGCTGCGCGCCAGCGACAAGGTGATATTCAGTTTTGACGGTGACGGCGCCGGTCGGCGTGCCGCTTGGCGCGCGTTGCAAGCCTGTCTGCCGGTGCTGCGCGACGATATCGCCATTCGATTCCTCTTCTTGCCGTCCGAGCACGATCCGGATTCCTACGTGCGCGAACTTGGCGCTGAAGCATTCCGCGCATGCCTGGGCGACGCAGTGGCGCTGTCCCGATTTCTGCTTGACGAGTTGGCCTCGCGCCACAACATGAATGAAGCGGAAGGGCGCGCCAGTTGTCTGCACGAGGCCAAACCTCTGCTGGCGGCCATCCCGGAATGCGCCTTGCGCGTCCAGATCGAGCGCGAAATGGCCAAGCTGGTGCAACTGACGCCTGAGGAAATGTCCCAGATCCTGGCACAGCAACCGGCTAAGCCTTTTGCGCCGCCTGGCACCGCGAAAGCCAGCGCGAGCGAGGCCGGCGCGCCGTCCGGGAATTCGGGTCCGGATCAGGACGGCGGTCACTCCGATATGGGCTATGACTTTGCCGGCCATGATTTCCACGACATTCCTGCTGAAGAACCCGACTTTGCCGATTACGGACAATTTCCGTCGACGGGTGGAGAAGCTGTGGCGGGCTCCGGCCAACGGTCCGGTGGAAAGCCTGATTGGAAGAGCAAAGGCGATTGGAAAGGCAAAAGCGACTGGAAGGGCAGCAAGGGCAGTTGGAAAGGGCGCCGGGACAATGATGTCGGCGGCTTTGAGGGGCGCCGCACCATGCCGTCGCTGGCCAAGCGTTTGCTGGGGCTTTTGCTTGCTCACCCCGAACTTGTCGACTCGATGGGCGATCAGCAGCTTGAAGTCATCGACCATGGTCCCCATCTAGGTTTGGTACGGGACTTGATCATGCTGGCCCAATCCAGCGGCGCGCGCCATGTCGGTGCCCTGCTGGAGGCGGCCGAGCCGGATTCCGACCTGGCGACCGTCCTGAAGGGGCTGCGCGCGGACATCCTGTCTCAGGAAGATCTGCCGGATCCCCAAACCGAGTGGGACGACGCCTTGCGGCGCATTGAATTTGATTCAGCGAAGCTTGAAATGGCCAAGCTGGCAGCGACGGGGCTGTCTACGGAAGAAGCGCGAAAGCGCTATCTGGAGCTGTCCAGCCGTTTGGCGGTGTTGAAAGGTGCTGGGATACGGTAAATGCGCTAAAATCGAAGGTTGTCCGCTGGCAAGGGCGCCTGCCGGGCTGTGGAGTGCCAAGCGCGGCCTTCCAAGCGTAGCCTTGCATTTTATGCACCGACGTTTGCAGCGCAAAGATTCCTGAAATATTTCTGAATCCGAGATGACCCTGGCCCCGGCCGGCTTGTGCTCATGGATTTGCCCAAGCCGGCGGAATCAATTCCGGCTAGGTGAATCTAATAGATTTCCGCGGCTGCTGCTGCTTGAGGCGGTCTGGCAGAAAGTAGGCGCGCGAGACGTAGTGAAGAAGATTTGAAGCAAAAGCAGTATTGAGAAAGACCGAAGTACATCGAGGACGAAGTACATCGAGGACGAAGTACATCGAGGACGAAGTACATCAAGGACGAAGTACATCAAGGTACTTGTTTTAAGTGATTTTATGGCCGACGGCTGGAGCCGAAGGCTGAGCGGTGAATCAGGCAGTTCAGCGGTGAGCATTTTTGCGTAGCGTTAGTGGTCTGGGTGCTGTGTCTACATAGCTGCTAGGGGCAACCGTCCCCATAAGCAAGCAAAGCCTATTTATAGGCAGGCAGCCCCCCCGACGCCCGGAATCCGCCGCAGGATGAGGTCATGCACGTTAAGCGCCCGAACGGTATTGCACCGGCAAGGCGCCAAGCGGGCTCGCAAGAGCTGGCGCTGCGAACAACGCAGCCGCGTGATCTTGGCCGGTTTATCTGTTTTACCCGTATCTGCGTCGCGCTGGGCCACCGTCCAGGGTGAACCAGCGCGGTGCAACATGCCCAAACGGGTTGCGACGACCACGGAAGCGACTATGACCAAATCCACCGGCAAATCCTCCTCTGCAATTGATGCGGCTGAAACTCAGGCCCCCGCGGCCAAGCGTGCCGTAAGCATGGCGGCGGAAAAAGCGCCCGCCAAGACGGCGGTGAAGGTCGCCAAGCCTGCCGCCAAGACGGCTGCCAAAAAGGCAACCAAGACGGCTGCGGGTGACAAGCCCGAAAAAGTGACCAAGGCGCGCGCCAAGAAGGCTGAGGACAAGCTCGCCGACTTGGTGGGCGGCAGCGCGCCTCGCTCGGGTCCGGTACCCAGCGGCCGCCGCCCGGGCCGCCCCGCCAAGAACGCCAATAACGACGGCGATGGCTTCGACGACACGATGGACGGCGAAGGCGAAGTGCTGCCTGACCTGAAGCCGCCCAAGCGCGGCGGCAAGCGCGGCAAGGCAGATCCCAAGGATCTGATCGCGCGCGGCCCTGTCACGCCGGAAGAATACGAAGCTCGCCGCAACCGTCTGAAGCAGCTCATCAAACTGGGCAAAGACCGCGGCTACCTGACTTACGGCGAAATCAACGACCATCTGCCCGACGATCTGGTCGACGCCGAAGCCATTGACGGCATCATCAGCACGTTCAGCGACATGGGTATCGCGGTTTACGACCAAGCGCCCGACGCCGAAACGCTGTTGATGAGCGAAAACGCCCCCGTTGCGTCCAACGACGACGATGTCGAAGACGAAGCCGAAGCCGCGCTCACCACCGTGGATTCCGACTTTGGCCGGACCACCGATCCCGTGCGTATGTACATGCGCGAAATGGGTTCGGTTGAACTGCTGACGCGCGAAGGCGAAATCGAAATCGCCAAGCGTATCGAAGACGGCTTGAAGCACATGGTCATGGCCATTTCGGCCTGCCCGACCACGATCAACGAAATCCTGGCCCACATCCTGCGCGTGCGGGAAGGCCAGGCGCAGATCGACGAAGTCGTCGACGGCCTGGTTGATCCGGAAGACGGCGAAGAATACGCCGGCGCCGGTGTCACCGCTGACGAAGACGAAAGCGATGACGGTCCCGCCGGCGGGATGTCCAGCAAGCAGCTGGAAGACCTGCGCGTGAAGGCGTTGGCCAAGTTTGACGAAGTGGGCAAGCAGTTCGACAAGATGCGCCTGTCGTACGAGAAAGACGGCTACAAGTCGGACATCTACGTGCGCGCGCAGGAATCCATCCAGAACGAACTGATGGGCATCCGCTTCACCGCGAAGATGGTCGAAAAGCTGGCTGACACGCTGCGCAACCAGGTGGAAGAAGTGCGTCAGCTTGAGCGCGCGGTCCTGCACACGTGTGTGGACCGTGCCGGCATGCCGCGCACGCACTTCATCAAGGTCTTCCCGGGCAACGAAACCAATCTGCAATGGGTCGTTGACGAAGTCAGCGCCGGCCATCCTTACGCCGAAACGCTGGAACGTCAGATTCCGGCGGTTCAGGAGCTGCAGCAAAAGCTGATCGACCTGCAGACGCGCGTCGTGCTGCCGCTGAAGGACCTGAAGGACGTCAACAAGCGCATGGCAACGGGCGAAGCGAAGGCCCGCAAGGCCAAGCGCGAAATGACCGAAGCCAACTTGCGTCTGGTGATCTCGATTGCCAAGAAGTACACGAACCGTGGTCTGCAATTCCTGGACTTGATCCAGGAAGGCAACATTGGCCTGATGAAAGCCGTGGACAAGTTCGAGTACCGTCGCGGCTACAAGTTTTCGACGTACGCCACGTGGTGGATCCGCCAAGCCATCACGCGTTCGATCGCCGACCAGGCGCGCACCATCCGTATTCCGGTTCACATGATCGAAACGATCAACAAGATGAATCGGATCAGCCGTCAGATTCTGCAGGAAACCGGTGCTGAGCCGGATCCCGCGACCCTGGCGCAGAAGATGGACATGCCCGAGGACAAGATCCGCAAGATCTTGAAGATCGCTAAAGAACCGATCTCGATGGAAACGCCGATCGGCGACGACGATGATTCGCACTTGGGCGACTTCATCGAAGACACCTCGACGCTGGCGCCTTCGGACGCGGCTTTGCATGGTTCCATGCGTGATGTGGTCAAGGAAGTGCTAGACTCTCTGACCCCGCGTGAAGCCAAGGTTCTGCGTATGCGTTTCGGTATCGAAATGAGCACCGACCAGACCCTGGAAGAAGTGGGCAAGCAGTTCGACGTGACTCGCGAGCGCATCCGCCAAATAGAGGCTAAAGCGCTGCGCAAGCTGCGTCACCCCAGCCGCGCCGATAAGCTGAAAAGCTTCCTCGAAGGGCAGTAATCCTTTCCTGGGCCTCTAGCTCATGCCTGGTTAGAGCAGCGGACTCATAATCCGTTGGTGCCGAGTTCGACTCTCGGGGGGCCTACCAAGTACCAGCGCGGGTTTGCGGGCAGTTCACGCAACCCGCGCTTTTTTTTGTGTGGGGGATTTCTTGCCAATCTCCCCGAGCGCTGATTTCATCGCTTCGGTTGCCAAGTGACTGTAGCGTTGGGTGCTGGCTGCCGACTTGTGACCAAGCACGGCGCCGACGGTGTACAGGTGCACATTGGCGTTGATCATGGCGCTGGCTGCGCTGTGGCGTAGGTCATGAAAGCGCAGGTGACCCATGCCCACCGCGACCGCTGCCGCCTTGAACTCCTTGGACACGTTCCACTTGTTGCGTGGTGCCACCTTCGACGCCGAGCGGATCTTCGGGTGCATAGGCACGTGGCGGGGTTCGCCGTTCTTCGTGTCCTCCAGCATGAACATCCCATCCTGGCGTACCGCCTCCAGAATTTCGCTTAGGCGCATCCCGCTGTAGAAGGCGATCCGGATAGCCGCGCGCGACTTCTTGCACTTGCACGCCCGGGCGATGGCCAGCATCTCGGCCCGGTTCACATAGTTCCGGCGTTCGTTCCGAACCTCCGGGGCGATTACTCGCTCGGCCGGGTCGCGGTCGTGCCTCCCGTGGCGCTTCCATCCCCAGCGGCAGGCGCTGGTCAGGTAGCGGATTCGGTTGCGCTTGGTGGCCGGGGCCAGCGGCTCGCCGGTCAGATCATGCAGAGCCTTGTCGGCGTATTCCTTGCAGACCTCATGCAGCGCGCCCATGGGTTTTCCCTGGTAGGCCCACATCATCTGCGCCAGCTCGCGGGTGATGATCTCACCGGATTTCAGGTCCGGAATGCGCTCCTTGATGTAGATCGCCACCGCGTCCTCAATCAGGAACTGCGGGCGTTCGACACCAGTTGCAAGCGCGTAGAGTCGGGCCTACTCTTGGCGGTCGTAGGCGTCAGCTTGGGCTTTACTCCACGACTTTGGAAGAGCTTTTCGAGCGCGGACCCGCTGCCCTTCAATGAGACGGTCGAACTCAAACATGAGGCAACCGCGCGCTTTGTCTCGGTATATCGGCATGATTGCAGGTACTCGGCTAGGTCTTCGGGTGCGAACAAGATCCGGCGCCCGACGCGGTGGCAGGGGATCGGGCCACCCGGGGCGGCCAGATCATAGACGGTACGGGGGGAGAGCCCCAATTCTCGGGCGGCCTCGGGGACAGAAAGCATATCGCCTCCAAAACGAAGCCCGCGCTAGGCGGGCTGTTTCATCCAATTCTTGCGGGTGGTTCTGAGCATCTGCTCAATAACGTCAGTCATCCGCATCCTTTTGCAAACACCGGATCGTCACGCCATCAGGCGCTTCGATGACCAATGACGGCTGAAAACCGTTGCGGTAGTTCAGCGCTTCGATTCGCATCGGCCAGCGGGGGAAATCGTGGTCGTCCAATTGCGGATCGTGATTGGCCACACCGATCAGCCATGAGCCGCAGTTTCCTGGGCAATGCTGTCCAGTGACGATCAAGCCCAGGCCGCTTTCTTTGTGCTCGACCAAGTATTCGATTGGACGCCCACTGGCGCAGTTGTCGTAGTCGTCCTTGGAGTGCTCGACTTCACCGAACGTATCGTCGCTATAGCCTTCAAATCGTAGGATTGGCATTTATTGCTCCTTCTCCGGATTAACCTTCACCCACTGTCTCGCCCAGCGCTCCATCAGTACGCCCGCATGCGCCCAGTTCTCGCCATGCCGAAAGATGAGATGCCACGCTACACCTACCTTGGATACAAGGAGGCCCTGGACTGCCAGCCATTCAATCAGGCGCCAATGTTCACAGGCGTGCCATCGACGCAAACGTACCGGCTGTCGGATGACGCATACCGCAAGTTGATCCTGGTCAAGGCGTTGGCCAACATTTCCGACTGCACGTCGCCCAGCTTGAACAGGCTCCTTTCGAACTTGTTTGCCGGGCGCGGACGCTGCTATGTGTCCGACACGGGGCAGATGGAGTTCCGGTACGTGTTCGAGTTCGCGCTTGAACCGTATGAGATTGCGATTCTGACCCAGTCAGGCGCGATTCCAAAGCCCGCCGCCGTCCTCGCTAACGTCCTGCAAGTCGACCTACCCACAACCTTCGGATTCAACGAGGCGCTGATGCAGCCGTTCGGTTCCGGTGTCTTCTTTACCTCTTCGGGGCTTATCAATGCAAGCTAGCAACGCACCTACCAAGTCGGCCGTCCCGTTCGCCAACAGCGGGACGAAGAACACCATCCCCGTCGCCTCGCAGATTGGCATTACGCCTGGCCTGGCGTCGTTCACCGACGGTTTCCCACCGTTGACTATGACGCCGCTCGCGGCCGGCGGCGTGCCGCCCTACGGCGCGGACTTCAACGGTATTCTGAACTTCTTGAGCGCCGGCATGCGCTGGAACCAAAGCGGCGGCGGCTACACCTACGATTCGGCCTTCGCGACGGCTGTGGGCGGATACCCGAAAGGGGCTCTGCTGCTGCGCGCGGACTTGTCCGGGTACTGGCTGAACGTGGCCGAGAACAATACGACCAATCCGGATACCGGCGGCGCCAATTGGCTCAGCCTCTTCACCTCCCCGACGCTTGTGTCTCTAACTACGAGCGGGAGCTTCACTGTCCCAGCTGGCGTTCGGTCGATCGATATCGAACTCTGGGGTGGCGGCGGTGGCGGTGGTGGCGTTGGGGCGACAGGCGGAATTGGCGGTGGCGGTGGTGGCGGGGGTGGCTATGCTCGGGGAATCTTCCCCGTTGTTCCTGGAACCGTCTATTCATACGTCGTAGGCGCAGCCGGCTCGGCAGGAGGTTCGGGCGCCAACGGCGGCAATGGTGGAGCTAGCTCATTTGGCGCGCTGCTGAGCGCAACAGGTGGGAGTGGGGGGACGTCGAACGCGAGCGGCAATGGCGGCGCGGGCGGAATCGGCGCTGGCACCATCCTGAATATCACCTCTGGCGCAGGCTCTGCGAGTTCTACTGCCTTAGGTGGATCGGGTGGGAATACTTCCTTCGGAGGTGCCGGTGGCGGTGCTGGCGTCGGGTCTTCTGCGCCTGGCTGCATGCCCGGAGGCGGTGGGGCAGGGCGCGGCCCCTCCAACGTTGGTTCTGGTGCAGCAGGCGGCGCAGGCCTCATCAACATTCGATATTGAGATCCAATATGGCAACATACGCACTGATCCAGGATGGCGTCGTCACGGAACTGTACGAGACGGAGAAGGATATCTACGAGATTTTCCATTCGTCGCTTGTGTGGCTGGACACTACAAAAGTAATACCGGCTCCTGTGGTTGGCTGGACATACAACGGCAAGAAGTTCTCGCCACCGGACGCGGAACCCTTGACCCATGTGGTCCCGAGCGAAGTATCCGCCGGGCAGGCCTATGCAGCTTTGGCTGTGGCAGGATTGCTTGACGTGGTCACGGATTGGGCCGCAGCGCCCGACACGGACCCGATTCACCGGATTGCTTTCGAGAAAGGGACTTCGTTCCGACGCGATAGCCCGGCAGTTGAGGCCGCGCGCATTGCATTGGGCTTGAGCGACACTCAACTGGACGAGCTATTCGCGGCTGCCAGTGGCATTCGGCTTTGAAAGGTGGGCACTGAATTGACGGACGGGGCGTGGCATATAAAATCGCTGCAACCCAAAAACGTTGAGCTAGATGCAAATATCCTACAAAAAACCGGCGTGGTATTGGTTCTTCAGCTTCGTGCTGTTCATGATCGGCGGGGTGCTGTTGAGAGACGGCGGCGCCCAGCCGGCGCTTCTCGCGACGATTGATCACGTCAATGACGGACTCGGCATCAGTGACCCCGGCTCATTTGCCATCGGCGCCAAGGACATTTTCCTGCATGGATGGGTGCAGCCGGCGAATTATTGGGTGGTGGGTTTCTGGCCACCTGGCTTCATGCTGCTGGAAGGCTGGCTGCTGAAGGTGTTCGGCGGCAACGCACCGATCATCGTATTGGCTCAGGTCTGTGCCTGCGCGATGCTGGCCACGATGGTGACCGTGCAGCGCCGGTATTTGTCGCGCTTCGTGAGCATTGCCGCCGCTAGCCTATTGCCCTTTCTAATCTTCGTCTTTCCGATGCCTCGGCTGTTTCTTTTCGAGCCGATCGGTATCGTGATGAGCGAAACGTTTTCGGTCAGCTTCTTCATCACCGCAGGATTGCTCATGCTGGAGGCGGTCGAATCTGGCCGCTTGCGCGTCGCGGCCTGGGCGGGGTTGCTGTATGCACTCTCGGCTTATTTTCGGTCGCAGTACGAGGTCTTTGTGATGGTAGCCACCGCCGTAGGCGTCCTCGCTGTGGTTGCCTTGGCATGGCGGGCGCGCAAGGCGAAGGCGCCCAGCATCAGAACGGACAGCCTGTTCTCTATCAAGGCGATCTTGTTGGCTCTGACCGTCGCGCACGTTCTCATGGTGCCGTGGCGCATGCACAGCTATGCCACGCATGGGAACTTCCTTTGGGTGCAGACATCCAGTCTGACGGTTAGGACTGCGCTTAGCACCGACGACGCGCTGCTGGCGGAGAATGGCTCATTTGTGATCAACGGCGGCGGCAACCTGGCTTGTAAGTTGGAGCCTGACTACTGCGGCAAGAACGATAGATCATTGTTCCTAAAGGCATTCTTCCAGAACCCCGTGAAGTGGATCTCCGCGAAGCTTGCCCTGGCGCGGAACTACTGGAATACGTTCTCCTATCCACACAATCCATTGTCGGCCTGGTTCTATGCCATGGACGGCGTTGCGAACATCGTGTTCCTGTTGTGCCTGCTGATCTCGCTGCCGTTGTTGTGGGTGGTGCGCGGTTACCGCTGGTGGGCGGTGCTGGCGTGGTCGGTGGCTTCGCTTTACGGGGCCGCCGCTGTGATCTTTGTGCTGGTGCATTTTGAGTCACGGTACTTCTACATTCTCAAAATATTCTCCTTTACGACTGTCATGAGCATGATGGCAATATGGTGGCGGGGGTCCAGCTTTGGGTGGAGAATGGCGCGTTGAAGGCTATGGGCGGGAACGGCACGATTACCGTTCTGGCGCCGGCCTAGTAGGCGTACTTCTTCATCGCCTCGGGAAGCTTGAAGTCGACGGGCTCCGGATCGTCGGCGAGGCGCGCGACGATAAAGAGCTTGTCCAGATCTTCGATGCCGTGCTTGAGGAAACAATTCACCATGCGGTACCGCTCAATGGTGAAGTACTTGTTCATGATGGCGACCTTGTGTTCCATGTCGCCATCGTCACCCATTCCGCCTTTCCCTTCCGCGAAAACATTGTGGCTCTCGAATAGGAGATGGCCACCGGGGCGAAGAAACGAAACGATCCGCTTGATGTAGTTCTCGAACCCCATGTCAAGGTTCCCATCGATGGTGTGGTGGTTCGAGAACGACAGGACCACATCGTATTTTCGGTCGCTTTGGAACGTGGAGAAGTCGCCGTCGATGACCTCCATATTGCTCAGTTTGAAGTGCTTTGCGGTGTCTCGGGCTACGCGGTTGAGATGCGGGTTCAATTCGATCGCTGTGACGGACTTGGCCCGCCAGGCACAGTAAACGGCGACAAAGCCAGCGTTACTGCCGATATCAAGAATGTCAGCGTTATTCAGAATCTGATCGACGTCGTACTGCTTAAAGCGAAAACCGGTTGGCTTGCCACCAGTAATCCCAAGTTCTTCTAGGCCTTGGTAGAAATACCCGTGTGTGTATTGCTTTTCCTTCGGCCAGGACCTCACCTGCTCCTTGAGGTGACCAAAGAGCTTGCGCTGAATTAGCGCCTTTCCTTTGAACAATCCTTTCCAGAAATCGTAAATGGGGAACTTGCGGTAGTACGGAATAGCCATGCCGCCCTCGCTTTGTCGAAGGGATGGATTTTATCTTTTTCACAGTTTCAGGGAAGAAGCCCGCTTCGGCGGGTTTTTTTTCGTCTATAGGGGGCGCGATGTTGTCGCTTCAAGGGGAATGCCATGGCTGACGAGCATCTGTCCGACCCCTTTATCAAGTCACTGCACGCGCGCGTCGCGCAAATGGAGCAAGACATGGCCCACAACGCGGAAGCCACCGCGCGGAACACGGACTCAATCGAGACGATCCGGCAAAACACACAGGACATCGTTGATACCTTCGCGGCGCTGGCTGGGGGCTTCAAGGTCTTGCAGGGGCTGGGGCGGCTTGCCCGACCGATCGGGTACATCGCGACGGCGATCGCAGCCACGTTAGCTGCGGTTGCGGCAGTGAAGGGAATTTGGAGATGATCTCGGACAGCTTGAAGCGCAAGTTGATGGCGGCGGCCAGCGCTGGATCGATTGCGATTGCCGGCGTGCTGGTGTCGCACTTCGAGCCCGGGAAGATTCGGGGCAAGCCCTACATCGACCCCGTAGGCGTGCTGACGGTCTGCGACGGGCACACCGGCCCTGACATCGACCCGAAACGGATCTACACCGACGCGGAGTGTGACTCGTGGCGCCACGCTGATCTGGCCATTGCCGACCGGGCTGTGCGTCGCCTGATCACCGTGCCGCTGAACGACTGGCAGCGCGCCGCCTTGATCGACTTCACGTACAACCTGGGCGCCGGCAACCTGGCCGAGTCGACCATGCGACGCAAGTTCAATGCGGGCGACTACGCCGGCGGCTGTGCCGAGCTGGACCGCTGGGTGAAAGGGCGGGTGGGTGGCGTGCTGGTGACGCTGCCAGGCCTCGTCACGCGCAGGGAGGTGGGCACATGGGTCTGTCTACAGCGTTGATCGGCTGGAAGGGCTACGCCGCCGCCGCACTGGTCGGCGCAATCGTTCTCGCAGGCGCGGCTGCCTCGGTTCTTTGGTACGGAGCAGCAGAACGGAAGGCTGGCCGTGTCGAATGCCAGGAAGCGCACCGTGTCGCCGGCCTGGAAGAGTTTAAGACTGAGGCGGAGCGACTGACCGGCCTGTCGCAGAGCCTGGCTAATACGGCGGAGAGACTTGCCACCGCCGAGCCCAAGGTAATCGAGAGGTACACCCGTGAAATTATCCAGAGCCCTTTGCCTGCTGACTGTGTGCGCGACCCTGGCCGGGTGCGCACAACCAACGACGGGATCGACGCGGCCAACGCTTCCCGTCAATCTGAGCGCGCCGTGCCCGCCAGTTCCGCACATTGATTCTGCGTCCTGGGACGATCTGGCCAGGGCTCACATCGCGCTGGCGTTCCAATATGCGGAATGCGCTGCCCGGCATCAGGCGGTAGTGGACGCATGGGCGGGGGCAGAGTTTAGGTAGGACGTGTCCCGCACACCCAATACTGCCCCCCAAGCGGAAGCCACCCCAGGTGCCGCTCAACCCATGCCAGTGCAGATAGCTTTGGTGGGATGAACAGACAATACTCAAAAGTGTGCAGGTCGAGAGAAGCCTGTTTGATTAGAGATTTCATCTGTTTTGGCTTGAGCAAAACCGCATCTGCGTCATAGATGCAGTTGTTCACTATCCGGCGAGTGATAGGGTTGTATGGGTTGTGCTCGAAGACGCACAAAGCGCCTCCTGGGATCAACCGATCCACCAATCCTTCAGTCGCGCGCGTACGCTCAGCCGGGGGTATGTGGTGATAGACGCTAGCGACAAAGATCAAGTCATAGGCGCCGCGTGGTGACGTGTCACCTTCCAAGAAGAAATTATGCCCGGGGTGTTCTTGGCGGGCGACTTCTAGGCTTGCTTCGGAGACGTCAGAACCCTCAATGACGGCGCCAGGGAAAGATTCCCGGAGAAAGGGGATGTTCCTGCCGATTCCGCACCCGTACTCTAATATCCGCGCAGGCTGGATTTTCAATGTGTTCTTAACGAGATCCACCTTGTAGCGCGCGAAGTACTCATCATCAGCAGAGAAAAACCCCACGCTCTCTCGTAGGAGGTCGTTGTAATTCTCTGTGTGGTTATCGAAATCGACCTTCTCACTCATGCCGGCTCCTTTTTTGTGCGGGCATATTACAAGAGCAAGCTAGCTAACGATATCCTGAATTGTCCGGGTCAGGCCCTCGGTCCTTCACCAGCTTGATCTCATCGTCGGCCCCGATCTCGCGCACCCATGATCCGCACCCCTCGTCTGGGTAGACAGGGGCGATGCGGTGGCCAGGATCGCGGCGGCAGTACGGCCTGCGCCCCTGGTCGGTGGTTTCACCATGCCAGTGGGTACAGGTCCAGCTACCCGCCGAGTTTTGGGGGCATGGGCTTGAAGTAGGACATTGCTGGACAAATATACAGCAAAGAGTGTGGGGGATTTATTGGCAAAGTAGGCGCAATCCGGCGTAATCGACGCGCTGGGCGCGAAGGGAAAGCCCTGCAAAATCAACGCCCTAGGGCTATGCGCCTATCGCGTCCGTTGACTCATAATCCGTTGGTGCCGAGTTCGACTCTCGGGGGGCCTACCAAGAAAATCCTGAGCGATCAGGTACGAAACAGCCGCCAGCAATGGCGGCTGTTTCGTTTTTGGGGCGAAGAGGAGCCTTCAATGTGTGCGAATTGTGTGTCATTGAGAAACAGCGATATCTTTGTTGACGTTAAGCGCCCATAGTGGCTGCGGGAATATTTTTTCCCTGTACATCTAGGACATACATTGAAGATAGAAACTGGTATCGTGAAGTGGTTCAACAACGACAAGGGCTACGGCTTTATTTCGCCGGAACTGGGTGGTAAAGACCTCTTTGCGCATTACTCGGAAATTCAGGGTGACGGGCACAAATCTCTTGAAGAGAACCAGCGCGTTTCTTTCGTCGCCGGCCAAGGACAGAAAGGTCCTCAGGCGACCATGATCAAAGCGATTTAATAACCTGTTTGCCCGCTGTCAGGCGGGCAGGTTGGTAGCAAGCTGCGGGGGGG
>NZ_JBLVOL010000059.1:112159-126840 GCF_053543755.1 Achromobacter semiaridum
ACAATGGATTCGGCCTTTTTGTTGGGTGGAGAGGTGTCAGGCGACGGTTTCCAGAAGCGGGGCGGCCTTCCCCGTCAGGCCGTATAGCCATCAGTTTCAAAATGAAATGTTACGGAAAAAATGGTAAAACCTATCCGTCTGTACTTTTCATTGTTCTCAACAAGGAACTGAAGTTTCATGAAGCAACTTAATTTGAAGTCCGATTTAACGGTTGGCGACATCATCGGTCACGGAATCATCTGGATCCTCTTGAGCATCGTGACCCTGGGATTGGCGTTGTTTGTTTTCCCGTATTACATGCAGCGATTTATCATTAGCCGCACGTCCGTGCTGGACGATTCGGGACGGCGGGTAGGGCGGCTGGTATGCACGATCGATTTGGCCAGCATTATCGGGAATATCGTCATTTGGGCCATCATCTCCGTAATCACGTTGGGAATCGGATACTTGATCTTCCTGTATAAGATCAACGCTCATTGCATGAACCACACAAAAGTGTTGGACGTGACGATCTGAAGCCTAGCGCTATGAGCAAGCTCGCCTCTTGGGCGGGCTTTTTTTATGGCCGACGCCTTACCGCTCGGCGGAAATGCCGTCGGTTCAATCATGAGCATCGCCCGAATCACTTCAATGGTCGATCCAGCGCTCATTTGAGCGCCAGCTGATGGGTTCGCTTGAATCCTGGCCGCTGCTTGCGCAGCCAAGGCAAGGTATGCGGATAGGTATGCGGCGGCCCCGACAAAAGCTATGGGCATTGGCCGGGGCGTTCGCAGTCTTCATTGTGCAAAAGTCATACGGATATGGCCTTTACCGCCTCGTTCGGGAGCGTGTGGAACGCCCCTTGCCTTTTCAAGGTCGGTAACTGCTGAAGGCACATCCGTATGGTGGGTTTCCGTGGGCTTATCTAATGCCTGCGGGCGTCGCCTGCCTATTCATCCGGATCCGGGCGCATGCCTCTCGCTTCTTGCAACGCTATCTCTGCGCAGAACGCTCGGATCATCGTTATGCAAAGCTCTTTGTCGGCTTCGGAGAGCGCCCGGAATTCGGCGGGCGGGAAATCGGGATAGGGCCATGTGTTCATTCAGACACTCTAGCAACGGGATTCGCTTCTGTATCGTCTGAAGCCCGGAACTAGGACTGATTGACGGGTCTATGCGCGGCGCTCCGGGGCTTGTGGACTTGCCTTTTCAGCGCGGGGCCATTCCCTTGCGAAGCTTGTCAGGAGCCTCCAGCAGCGAGGCCGCCAGGCTGTCGCGCTCTTGCACACAGGGCTCGTCGCACAGACTTTTGACGAAATCATCGTACAGTTCGCCCGTCACGCCGGCGGGCCGCTTGAAGTCTCCCGATAGTTGATAGGCGCGCAGGATCACCGACCTTAGGCGCTTGACCTCCCAAAGCAGCGAGATCACGTCGGAGTTCCAGGGTTGACGCTCGCGGATCGTCCGGAGGTCGTCTAGGGTGAGGGGGGCTTTGAACGTCATGGCGAAAGACACTGTTTATATATCCAGTATATTCCACCAGAAACGGGGTCATTTCACGGCGTCGGCATTTAGTTTCAGGGCCGGATAGGGGGCCAGAAGCTCACGCGTGTTCTCCGGAGGCGCGCTCAGCCAGTCGCGGTAAGAACCTTCGGCCAGAATCACCACCATCCGCTTTTCCTCGTTCGGCCGGTGATACCGGCTGAACAGCGGGTCGTGGTCGCCGTTGATGGTCAGCATCGTGTAGCTCTCGTGCATGTGTCCTGCGGCGTCGCGCCACCGGTCCCAGAGCCCGGCGATGCCTAGCGGCATGCCGTCGGCTCGGCTGATGCGAGTCGGCACGGCCGCGCCTGATCGCCAGTCCGGTTCGAAGATGGCTTGGGCCGGGATGATACAGCGTTGCGCGCGGCGCCAAGCGTTGCCAAAAGTGTATGACTTTGCCGCGGTTTCGCTACGAGCGTTGAAGGTGGACAATTTGGCGGCTTTATCCACCGCATCCGGGCGCGTGGCCGCCGAAATCAGACCCCATCGGCCGATCACAGGCTCTCGTTCCTGCACCGCTTCATCACCCGAATCCCACTCTATCGGCCGGCGAACAAACAAGCCTTCGTAACGCGGCCACATGTCGTACTTCGTACTAAGAGCAGGGGCGCGAACGCAAAATTTCTGCAGCAGCAGTTCTGCATCTTTCAGCGTCTGATAGTGGGAACACATGCGCGCCTCGATGGCTGAAAAACCGACGCCAAAACGGAAGAGCGCCCCAGCTCAAGATGAGTCTGAGGCGCTCCTGCCCGGCTTCGCACGCGATGGGTGTCAGACAGCCCGGCAACTCAAATCTACTGCTGAAAAAAACTACCGGCAATAGGGAAAACCCCAAAGGAATTAGAGGGTTACAAGATCCCGGCGTTAAGCGGGTCACTCCGTTGAGCCGCGTTACGTCCGTCTGGCGCTAAGGGATTTTTATGGCCCGTTGTCGCGGTCCGCCAAGGCGTCAAGGCCCCGGGCACATTTGCCCACCTCGGCTTGTGCGAATTGCGGCACCTGGGCGCGACGTCGACACTGACGCCTACTTTCAACGCAGCGGAGAGCAGAAATGTGGAGCAGTCGAAAACGTCAGCTTGGCCAGGGCATGACGGAGTACATCGTCGTCGTGGCCCTGGTCGCGGTTGCGGCCATCGCCGTCTATCAGTACTTCGGACAAGTGGTTCGTTCACAAACCGCGGCAATGGCGCGCGAGCTGGCCGGAGAAGACGGTGGAACGCAGACGCGTGCGGCGCAGCAAGCGGCCCAGAAGGCGGGCGCGCAGACCAAGGCCCGTTCACTGAAGTCTTTCACCGGCAATGCAGCGGACGGGAAGTGAAGATGTTGACTCGTACGCCACGTGCCCTTCAACATGGCCAAGCCCTGGTGCTTGGGATGGTGGTTGTGTCGGTGGCGGTAGCGTCTCTGGTGGTGCTGTACAACCTGGGCCAGACCGCCGAAGGCCGCGTAAGGCTGACGCATGCAGCGGATGCGGCGGCGTACAGCGGCGCGCTGGAACAAGCGCGCACGCTCAATGCGATCGCCTACGTCAATCGCACCCACATTGCCCATCAGGTCGCCATGGCGCATCTGGTCACGCTGGCAGCGGCCGCGCAGTACGGCGGCGCCTTGCACACGCAGCACACTCGCCGCAATCCGCCAGCTGGCCTGATAGCCATGCTGTTTGGTGCCGATATGGGCCTGGCCTATCGATCCGGGCAAGCCCCATCGGACGCGCAGTCGCGGCTGGCAGGCGCATTTGCTCAACATGATCGGGTGGTGCATCGCGTATTGAAGGCGGGGGCGGAATCCGCCATGAGCGGTCTTTTCGCTTCCCGCGATCGCATCATGCGCAAGGTGCTTGAAGCCAATATGGTTGACTCCGGTTCCGACGTAGGCGCACCTGCGACAGGCTTGGCGATGGATCTGCTGTCCGACAACTGGCCTGGCTTTATCGGGCGCAGCGCCGCTGCCCGGGAAGCGGGCCTGCGACCGGCCGTGGAGCAGGCCACCGAACGTTATCGCTTTCTGAATAGCCGCGATGCAACGCGTCGCAATGCCTGGCCGGTCAGCCGCCGATGTCCGTTGAAAAGGCATGAATTGCGCCGTCGTGGAATGACCTGGCTTGGCCCGGACGGGCGATGGGGCGCGTTAGATACGCAATCGTTCCATGCGCTGCGTTCCAATCGCTGGATTGGGTGCTACTTCCGTGAGTACGCCATGGGTTGGGGCACGGCCCAAGGGAAAAAGTCCCAGACGCCTGACGGCATCGATTACGTGGATGAAGCACCCGCGGATTTCTCCCAAGAGGATTTTTGGCGATGGGTGCAGCAGTCCACCGGGTGGGACATTTTCAGCGGCGCGACCAATCCGATGTCCAACTCCTATGCGATGGCATCAGCGCAGCGTTGGCCCGCCGGTGGCTTGCCGTCTTATCTGGAAATACCCACTGAGCGTATGCGCGACCCGTTACGTTTTGCCGTGCGCGTGGCATGGTCAGGCACCCGGCTCAAGACGACGGATGCGGATAGCGCACTGGCGCAACCTCGTGGTCGCTTTCGCTATGACGGCTTGGGCCAGTCGGGCGCCATCACCGTCGCCAGCGCCGCCGAAACGTATTTTTTGCGGCCGGAACCTAGAGCCGACAAAAAAAGTGAATTGCCGACATTGTTTCGACCCTATTGGCAGGCACGTCTATCCGCAATCACTCGCGACGAATCGCTGCGAACCAGGGAGGCACGATGAGCTCGATGTCGACTCGCGCTGGCTTTCCGGCCGCCCAGCAAGGGCAGGCAATGATTGAAGCGCTGCTGATGCTGCCATTGATGGCGGCGCTAGTGTGGGGTGTCACCTGGATCGGAGGGTTGCAGTTTTCGGCGCAACAGTTAGCACATGCCAGCCGCAAGGCGGCGATGGCCGGCGCGTTGGGCGAACCGGTGACGCCACTACATTCTTTCGCGGCCGCCGCGCAAACTCGCCGGGTACTCGGCCTTGCTGACATCGCAGCGCCAAACCTGTCCCGCTTGCAGCACGAGTGGTTTGGAGCAGGGCTCCATTTGCTTGCGGTGTACGCCCGGTCGGCGCCTTCAGGGCGAGACGGACCGCCGGCGCCTTTGATCACACGTCATACGCACGTGGCGGTCGGCACGGGACACGCACACGGAGACGCCGATGCACGCCGACGCATCGCCAACGCGCCCACGGCATGGCGTCACGTCGGACAAACGTCTCTTGACGAGGCGCGTCGGATGGCGCCGTACGTCCAGCGTATGGACCGCGCATGGGGCAGGGCGGCGATCCACACTGATTGGTTGTCGGCGTGGGACGACGTCGTCCCGCCGGGCCGATTGGGCCAACAAAAGGAACGATCCCGATGACCACGACTACGAACACGACGCAGAGACAAAGAAGGCGCGCTGTCAGCGCCGGCCTTCGTCCGCTGACGGCCGGCGTGCTGCTTGGCTGTATGGCCGTATCTTCCGTCGCGTGGCCTTCCGGCCGATCGGCGCTATCGCCTGGCGTTACGTTGAACCGACTACGTTTTCCCGAAGGAAGCCGGCATGACATGTTGGCGGATCGGATATGGCTGCACGGGCTTCCCGCCCAGGTGCTTGTGTTCGACTCGCCTGTAGCAGTGCCCGACCTGATCCGCGACTTGTCGAATCAGCAGCCGGCCTTGGTCGACTTGAATGTGCTTCCCGATCAAATCATTTTGTCTGGCTGGGTCGACGACATGCAATGGGTGGTGCAGCTGCAAGCTGCGGGCCCGAGCCACACGGTCGGCACGGTTTCTACGCTGCGCATGAATTCAATTCCAGGCCTTGCGACACCGGCCTGGCTGCCGCAGGGCGCAATACCGAGGCTGGATCTTGCGGTGCAGGAAAAGGCGGGCAAAGTGTCCGATCGCATCTGGCAACTGGCCCTGTCGCCCGCCCGGCTTGGGCGGTTGCTGCACGGCGCGTTGCGCCGCGAAGGATGGGTATTCGAGACCGAAACCGAAAGCGGTGCAGAGCAGTCGTGGGCACAGGCTGGCGAACGTCTGCAGATATCGTTGACTGAGTTGGATGGGGGCAGCGGGCTCCACGTCAGAAGGTGGACGCCATGAAGGCCGCACTGATGCACGGCGTTCTGCGGTTGCGGCGCGTTGGCGTTTATGGGCTGGCATTGGCGGCGGGGCTGGTATCCGCGTGGGCCGTGCGCGAGCATGTGCAGCAGCGAGTGGAAGCGTTGGAAGCCCAAGCCCGCGCGCCCGTCGTCGAGCGTCTGGTGGCGGCATATGACTTGGCGGCGGGGACGCAGCTTGAAGACATCGACATGGCCGTGCGAGAGATCCCGGTGAAGTGGGCGTCTGCCGCCAGTTTGGAGCCGCAGGCCGTGAACCATCTTCTTGGCGGCACGCTGGTCGTGGATGTCGCCCAGGGCGAACCCCTGCTGAAGTCGCAAATGACGTTCACCGCGCCGGCACCCGCGTTGGCATCCCGATTGCGATCGGGCCAACGGGCGCTGACCGTCAGCGCCGCGGACCTTGGCGGCTTGGCCGATAGCTTGCGCGCCGACGACCTGATCGACCTTTACGTGACTTTCATCCATCACCAACGAGAGGTCACTGTGCCTCTGTTGCAAGGGATGCGAGTGCTGACAGTAGGCGCTGGGGCGGACGAAGACGGCCTCGTCGGCTCGGCCGGCAGCATCACGCTTGCCGCCGATCCCGATCAAGCAATGAAGTTTGTTGCAGCCAGGCAGGCAGGCGCGCTTACCGCCATGCTGCGGCATCGCGACGATGTGGCCACCGTGGCTGATTCGACTCAAACGGATCTGGCGTCCCTGATCGGGCTTGACCCCGAGCCCAAGCGCGCGCCGGACGTGACCATTTTGTATGGAGATCGTATGGACAAGCAGTCGGTGATGTTCCCACCGGAAGCCGTCGACGCGCCGGACTATTCCGCGAGGCGGCCATGAGACAAGTCATGGTGATTTTGCGGACTCTCTGCGTGGCGGCTGTCACCGCGCTTCTGACGCCGTGCGTAGCGGCTACCCAGGCGAGCTCCGAAGTGCTGGAGCTACAGGTCGGCGAAACCCGAGTTCTTTCCCACCCCGGTGTAAAACGCGTGGCGATCGGCAACGGGCAGGTACTAAGCGCCATTGCCGCCGAGGGCCGCGACGTGGTGATCTTCGCGCGGGCGGAAGGAATGTCGTCGGTGCATGTCTGGACTGCCGCCGGCCGAGCGGCGGCGTATGAGTTGCGCGTGGTGGCTGCCGGGGCGCCGCGCTTGCGCGCAGAGGTCGACTCGCTGCTTTCTCGCATTCCCGGCGCCCGCAGTACCCACGTGGGCGGCCGGATCGTGATCGAGGGGGATGACTTGTCCGACGATGACCGAGCGCGCATCGCCGCCTTGGCTGAACGCTATCCCGCCATCCTGGATTTCACCGGGCAGGTGGGATGGGACCGCATGGTGCTTCTTGATGTGCAGGTCGTGGAAATTCCGACCTCGCGAATGCGAGAGTTCGGTGTTCGTTGGGACGGGGTATCGCAGGGCGGCTTGAACGCCGGCGCCGCCTGGGACGCGGGATCCAGAGGCCGCATGACGCGTCCGGGCGAACCTGTGATCGAGACGCCCGGGCCCATGTCGACCGCGGCCGGATATTTCGGAGTCAACGCCTTGCTGTCCGCCCGCATCGCCGCGCTGGCCCAAAGCGGCGAGGCGGTCATGTTGGCTCAGCCGCAATTGCTGGCGCGCAGCGGCGCCAGCGCCACTTTCCTGGCGGGCGGCGAGGTCCCCTACACATCGACGGACTCGCGTGGCAACCCTACCACCTTGTTCAAACCGTATGGGGTGTCCCTGAACATCACGCCCCGCATCGACCGCAATGGCGTGATCCGTTCATTGATTGAAGTCGAGGCAAGTTCCGTGGACAGCTCGATTAGCGTCGCAGGAGGACCGGCGTTGCGCACGCGGCGGGCGTCTACCGAATTCAATGTCAGGTCGGGCAACACGCTGGTTATCGGCGGCTTCTTGTCGCGCGAGCAGGGGCAAGAGTCCACCGGCCTGCCGTGGCTGAAGAACATTCCCATTCTGGGGGCTTTGTTTTCGTCCCGCCGATTCCAGCAACGCGAAACGGAACTAGCCATATTCGTCACGCCAAAAATCGTGTCGCAAAGCGAGCCGGCCCTGATGGAGCGTGTGCAGCGGGGGCGGGGCGTTATTGATGCGGCGTTCCCGGAGCCGCCTCGGTTGGGAACGAAGGCTCCAGTCGCCAGCCAGGGATGGGATCCCTATTCCGGCGCGGGCTCACAGTGGGCCGCGAACGATGAACCTGCGCAGCCGCGAGATCAGCCCTGAAGCCATGCTAGACATCGAAATGACGTATGAAAACGCCGGCGTTCGCCGCCTGACCACCACAGCGCCGGTACTGATCGGGCGAGGTGCCCAGTGCGGCCTTCGTATCGTCAATTGGCGAGTGGGGCGGCAGCATGCCCGGCTGCTGCGCGAGGACGGCCATATCGTCCTGGAGGATCTGGGTACGCTTGCCGGCACCATCGTCAATGGCGCTCGTGTCGTGCGCCACGCGCCCGTGCTGCCGGACGACGCCATCCTGATTGGACCGTGCCGCCTCAGGGTGCGCTTGGCAACGCCTGACGCAGCCGCGCTGCCGGATCCGTCCGCCAGTGCCTCGGCGCATTGCCACGCCCCGCCCGACGGCGATGCAACCGCCCATTTGCCGCCGGCCGCCGTCTCTCGGTTAACCCCATACCCGTCCCCGTCCCTATCCCCATCGCCATTGCCATCGACCCTGCCGTCGCCCACCCCATTGACCGCATCAAACGCATCAACCCGAGCGACCACGGCAACGCAACAGGAGCCAACGCCCCCGCCTCAACTTCAACGTCAGCTTCAGCCACAGCAGGTGCAGGCGCGGCGTCGCCTGCATGCGGCGCTGTTGGACGCGCTGGACCTGCGCAGGCGCGATGTGGCAGGCATGAGCGATGGCACGTTGCGCGCCGAGGCCGAGCGCCTGCTGACGCGGATCGTGGCGTCGGACACCGACCTGCCGCCGGACGCCGACCGGCAGGCCCTGTGCGCCGAGGTGCTGGACGAGGCCGTGGGCCTGGGCCCGCTGGAACCGCTCCTGGCCGCGCCCGATATCACCGAGATCATGGTCAACCGCTATGACGAAATCTATGTTGAGCGCGCTGGGCGTCTATGGCGGCATCCGGCCGCGTTCACCAGCGAACAGTCGGTCCGTTGGGTGATCGAACGTATCGTCACGCCGCTGGGCCGCCGCATCGATGAAAGCTCTCCGATGGTGGATGCACGCTTGCCGGATGGCTCGCGCGTGCATGCCATCATCCCGCCCGTCGCCATGAAGGGCGCAAGCCTGACCATCCGCAAGTTTCCACAGCGCCGGCCCCAGATGGCGGATTTGATTGCGGCGGCGTCGCTAAGCGATCCCATGGCACGGTTCCTGGCGCTATGCGTCAGGATGCGCAAGAACGTGGTCGTGTCCGGCGGAACGGGGTCCGGAAAAACGACATTGCTGAACATCCTGTCCGACGAAATCCCCGAGGGCGAGCGGGTCGTCACCATTGAAGACGCGGCCGAGCTGCGGCTGAATCACGATCATCTGGTTGCGCTGGAAGCGCGTCCCGCCAACCAAGAGGGCAGGGGGCATATCGCGATTCGCGAATTGGTTCGCAACGCGCTGCGCATGCGGCCCGACAGAATCGTCGTAGGCGAATGCCGAGGGCCCGAGGCGTTCGACATGCTGACGGCCATGAACACCGGGCATGAGGGCTCTTTAACCACGCTGCACGCCAATTCCCCTAGGGATGCACTGGGGCGGCTGGAGTCGATGATCCTGATGGCCGGCCTGGATTTGCCTCTGTCGGTGGTGCGCGAACAGATAGCCGCCAGTGTGGACGTGATCGTGCAGCAAGCAAGATTGGCAAACGGCCGGCGAGTGGTGACATCGATTGTTGAAGTCGCAGGCATGGAAAGCGGCCGCATACAGATCCAGCAGCTATTTCGATTTGATCGTGCAGCCGGCTTCAGCGGATGCGGAGCCTTGCCCGGCTTCACGCAGGATTGGGCCGACGAGGGTGTGTCTCTGGAACCGGCATGGTTCTCCGAGGCCGTATCCCTACCCGGGCCGGTGGATGCCCATGGCGCATGGGGGGCATCATGATCTGGTTGGCCGCTGGGGCGGCGATGTTTTGCGCAGCGATGCTGGCGTGGCATGCGCAAGCCTGGTTCGCGCCGGCGTTGCGCCGCTATCGGGCGCTTTATACGCAGGATGCCGGGGTGCGGCTGAGCGAGGTCTTTCTGTTCATTGACCCGGCGCAGTTATGGGCCGCCGCCATGGCGTTTGCGGCAATGTCCGCGGCGCTGGTCTTTTCATTGACCGGCAGCGGCATTTTGGCTGCCTTGTTCGCGGGCGTGGCCTCCAGGGCTCCCCGCATGACGGTCGACCTGTTGCGGCGAAGGCGGGCGCGACGTTTCGAACAGCAATTGCCGATGGCGTTGTTGATGCTGGCGGCGGCTTTGCGCGCAGGTGTTGCGTTGACGACGGCGTTGCGTCATGTCGTCGAGCAAAGTGGCGCACCCCTGGCGCAGGAATTCGGGTTGATGCTACGCGAACAGCGCCTGGGCGTGCCCTGGGACGTCGCGCTGGAAAACCTGCAAGCGCGAATGCCTGGGGATTCCACCGCATTAGTGGTAGCCGCAATGCGCATCGCTGCGCAAACCGGCGGGAATCTGGCAGAAGCACTGGACAGCATCGCGCAAACCCTGCGGGCCCGCTTGCAGCTACAGGCGAAATTGCACGCCTTGACCTCGCAAGGTCGCTTGCAGGCGTGGATAGTCGGCGCGTTGCCCGTGCTGTTGCTGGCCGTGCTGGACCGTCTTGAACCCGACGTCATGGGCGTGCTGTGGCACACGCCGATGGGTTGGGGCGTGCTGGCGATATTGACCGCGTTGGAAACGGCGGGGGTGTTGTTGATCCGGCGTATCGTCCGAATCGATCTTTGACAGGGGTGAACCATGTTGCTGACCTTTAGCATGATGATGGCCGCGGCGGCCGTGGGCTGGCTGACCTGGTCCGCATTGCGGCCGTTGTTGGACGGCAATCGACTGGTATTGGCCGGCCTGCCGTGGTGGTGGCGGGCGGCTTGGCCCTGGGTGTCGGCCGTGGCGCCCCTTGTGGGACCGCTCTGCTCGTGGCGTCTGCGGGCCCGATTGACCCGTGCCGTCGAATTGGCCGGGTTGCCAGCCGAGGTCGGCTACGCGCACGTAGCGGCGTTGGGCGTCAGCGCGGCGTTGCTTGCCGGCGCTGTGTGCGGGGGCCTGATGATGGCCTTCGACGCTTTTTTCCCCAACGGGTGGCTGTGGTCGATAGCGGTGGGCCTTGCGGCTGGCGTGGTGCCACGCATGTGGTTGCATGGCCAGAGCGAAGCGCGGCGCCGCGGCATTGAGCGCGACTTGCCCTTTGTATTTGACATGATGACGCTATGCGTGGAAGCGGGCCTGAGTGTGCAGGGGGCGCTGCAAATCGCGGCGCAAAGCGGGCCTGAGGGCGCGCTGCGGGATGCCTTGTCAGACGCACTGTCCGAAATGCGGGCGGGTGTGACGCGCACTGCCGCGATCAAAGCGCTTGCCGAGCGCTGCAATAGTCAGATTGCCAAGACGTGGGCGGCTGCGCTGGCGCAAGCCGAGACGCTGGGCATCAGCCTGGGCCCCGTCCTGCGCGCGCAGGCGGCGCAGTGCCGTGGTGATCGGCACGTGCGGGCTGAACAGCAAGCGATGCAGGCGCCGGTAAAAATCCTGTTGCCGTTGATCGGGTGCATCTTCCCGTGCACGTTTATTGTGCTGGCCTTTCCCATTGCGGTTCAGCTGCTTCAGAGCATTCCATGAACGGGAACACGAACAGGAACAGGAACAACCCAAGCCAAAGCCGCTTGCCGCTGGCCCGGCTGCGATTTTTGCGGGTGCTTGGCTGGAAAGGGCGGATGCGCGGGTTGCTCGGGCGACGACCGCCGGGCGGTCGGTCCGGATTGATGCTGATGCCTTGTGCCGCCGTGCATACTTTTGGCATGCGCTACGCCATCGACGTAGCGTTTGTGTCGCGCGATTATGGCGTGATGGCAGTACGCAGATCGCTGCCGCCATGCCGCATCGCCTTATGCCTGGGCGCTATTGCCGTTGTCGAGATGCGTGCTGGCGTTATTGATGCCGAACACGGAGGTATACGCAGGATAGAAGCTGCAATACAACGCGCCGCCCGCGGCGATGTTGAACGGAATTTGCAACGTGCCGGCAAACTGCGGCGACAAACCCATGTAGACCAACAAGCCCGCGCACAGGTCGATGAAAAGAAACACCAGGGCCCACGTTGCGCCATACACAAGAAAGGGCCACTTATTCCGCCAGCATGCGATGCCCGAGAAAAACAGGGCTTGCACCAACCGCAGGCCGTGCCAGGCGACCAGCACCGGCGCATGCCAGAACAAGGCGGCGATCACGACATAAATGATGGCGAAGATGGTCAGCGGCACGCGCATGGCCATCAGGATGGGATCCAGGGAACGTTCGACCGATGCAATCCGATAGGCTTCCGCCATCGAATCCATGAACGGCAGGAACGTCAGCAGGCCGGCCGCCATGCTCAAACCGGCATACAGCAGGCCCATGACGAACAGCTTTCTGAACACGCCCGGCTGCTTCAGGGGCTTGCCCCACATGGACGGCAACATGACGCGGTCGGCCTCGACGTGCTTGCACGCGGACAACGTCATGAGGGTGATGATGGGCATGAATGCCACGACCAGGATGGGGCCGACGGGCGGTGTCGCGCTGGCGAATACGACCAGCAGGCTGATGAACATGGCCCAGGTGAACATGGCCAGGGGTTGCTTGCGGAACAGGCGGAAGCCGTCTCGAACCCATTGCCAGCCGGATGTCGCGGGTAGGAATGCTGCTTGCATGGCTCTCTAAAGGGAGGGAGTCTCTCAAAAAGGGACGCGCGAGCCCCATTATGGGGGGCGTTACGGTTACGGCAATATTGGCAAGCCCGGGCGGTGGCGCGCCTGCAACACTCTTTCGAAGTGCCGGGGGTCATGCGGCTTAAGCGTTTGGGCGGGGCGGGGCAGATAAAAGTCGTACAGGCGCGACACCCAGAACCGCAACGCGGCGGCGCGCAGCATCAGGGGCCATACCTGGCGTTCGGCGTCGGTGAAGGGGCGCACGCCCGCATAGGCGGACAGCCAGGCTTGCACCAGTTCGGGAATGAACTCGCCCGTGTCGCGTTCGATACACCAGTCGTTGACGCTGACGGCCACGTCGAACAGCCAGGTGTCGCAGCCCGCGAAATAGAAATCGATGATGCCGCCCATGAGCGGATCTTCGAATGTACCCGCGAACAGGACGTTGTCACGGAAAAGGTCGCAATGGGCGGGGCCGGTTTGCAGGGCTTGCCAGGCGGGCGTTGCCACCGCGGCTTGCTGGGCCGTCAATTCGGCGGTCAGCAGTTCGGCTTGCGCCGGCGCCAGGAACGGCATCACCTTGGGCGCCGTTTCCAGCCACCAGCCCAAGCCGCGCAGGTTGGGTTGGTGAATGGGAAAGTCCTGCGCCGCAAGGTGGGCGCGGGCCAGGGTCGCCCCGGCAAGCGCGCAGTGGGCGGCGCCGGGAGCCGGCTCGTACCCGCCGGGCAGGCGCGACACGATGGCGCAGGGCTTGCCATGCAACGTCGTCAGGCGGGTGCCGTCGCGCAGGTTTTGCGGCCGAGGTACCGGGATGCCGCGTTCCGCCAGGTGATACATCAGTTCGATATAGAACGGCAGCTGGGCATGCGTCAACACTTCGAACAAGGTCAGCACGTATTCGCCGCGGGTCGTATACAAGAAGTAGTTGGTGTTCTCGATACCCGCCGTAATCCCTCGAAGCGAGACGAACTCGCCCAGATCGAATTGCGCCAGCAGGGCGCGCGCGTCGTCGTCGGATACGGGAGTGAATACGGCCATTGATATGCAGGAAAGAGGGGTTAACGGACGCTCGGACATCCCTGTGCGGCGGCGGCGGCGCAATTTTAGACCACATAGCGCCAGGCTGTTTGCAAGCGCCGGGCGCTGCCCGCAAGGGCGTCCCGGACATAATGCCGCGAAGCCCGTAAAATACCGCATCCCCTTGTTTTGTAGAGTGATTCTTGGACTCCCCCGACTGGCGGCTGTGCGTCGCCCCGATGATTGACGTGACCGATCGCCATTGCCGTTTTTTTCACCGGCTGCTGGCCCCCCGCGCACGCTTGTATACGGAAATGATCACAACGGGCGCGCTGCAGCACGGCAACATCCCGCGCCACCTGGACTTTGACGAAGCCGAACACCCCGTTGCGTTGCAGCTGGGCGGCAGCGAGCCCGATGCCCTGGCCCAATCGGCCAAGCTGGGGCGTCAATGGGGGTACGACGAGATCAATCTCAATTGCGGCTGCCCATCGGAACGCGTGCAGAAAGGCGCTTTCGGGGCGTGCCTGATGGCGGAACCGGAGCTGGTGGCGGATTGCGTGAAAGCCATGCAGGACGCGGTCGACATTCCTGTCACCGTTAAACATCGCCTGGGTCTGGATTACGAAAACTCCTACGACTTTGTCCGAGACTTCGTCGGCAAGATCTACGACACGGGCTGCCGCGTTTTCATCGCACACGCCCGCAATGCCGTGTTGAAGGGCCTGTCTCCGAAGGACAACCGTGAAATTCCGCCGCTGCGCTACGACGTGGTCAAGCAGCTGAAGCGGGATTTCCCCGACTGCACTTTCGTGCTGAACGGCGGCCTGGCGGATGCGGACCAGTCGGTGCAGGCGGCGGGCGAATTCGATGGCGTGATGCTGGGCCGTGCGGCGTGGCACACGCCGCGCGTGTTGTCCGAGGTGTCGCTGCGCTTGTGGCCGTCGGTACGCCTGCCCGGCGACGCGCAAGTGGTCGACGCCATGACGCAGTACGCCGCCCGGCAGGTGGCCAAGGGCGTACCGTTGCGGGTGATGACCCGTCCGATGCTGGGTTTGGTGAACGGGCAGTCCGGCGCGCGTCGCTGGCGCCGAATGCTGTCGGACCCGGCTCTGCTTGCGGCCAACAACCCCGAACTGATCTACGACGCATGGCGCAGCCAGCGGCAGGCGCCTGACGTGCGCGGGGGC
>NZ_JBLVOL010000059.1:126883-145000 GCF_053543755.1 Achromobacter semiaridum
GGCGCCGGCAGGGGTATAGCGTTGACCTGGGGCAGACGGCTAGCGCGGCCTGAACCCCGGTCTGATCAGAACGTTCAGGACTTTGCCGGTTCGGCGGTTTCAGCCGGCCAGTCGCGGATATAGGCCTTCAGCATGTTGTTTTCGAACTGCTGCGCCGCGACGATCGCCTGCGCCATGTCGTAGAACGAAATCACGCCCATCAGCGTCGGGCCGTCCATGACCGGGATGTACCGCGCATGCTTTTCCAGCATCAGGCGCTGCACTTCATCGGCGCTGGTATTGGGCGAAACGCTGACCGGTGCATCGTCCATGATCGATCGAATCGTGGTTTCGCCGGCCCCGCCGTGCGCGTGCATGTGGCGGATGATCTCTCGGAACGTGAGCATGCCGGTCAGCGTGCCGAATTCCATGATGACAAGCGAGCCTATATCCTGCTCGCTCATGGTTTGCACAGCCTGGGACACAGGCATGTCTGGCGACGCCGTATAGAGCGTATCGCCCTTGACGCGCAAAATCTCGCTGACCTTCAACATCGGTTCCTCCCGGGCGGACTACGCCCTGATGCTTTGCTATTTCTTGTTCGCTTCCAATTGCAATAAGGGAGCGATTCCATTTTCGGTATTCTGCGCTTCTCCGCACAGTTCTTCCAGCGTGGGCGTATTTTGCTGCGAAATAACGGCCGAAGCGACTCGCAGAATTTCCGGGTCGTTCCGGACCCGGGGCTGGCTGCGGTCCAGCAGGAAATTATCGACCACGGGCGCCATCGACGTCTCGCGCGCGTCGCAGGTCAACACCCAGTGATCGTCTGGGCTGCGGGTGGCCAGGCCCATCGCGCTTAGCGTTTCCAACACCTCGTTCAGTTCATCCTGATGCAACCGCAACTGGGACGCCAGCGCATTGGCGGGCAGGCCAGGCGGGTTGGCGGACTGCACACGGCGCAACGCGCGCAGCGCATCCAGGGCGTCGACGAATTGCGCGCCGGGGTAGCGGTTGATTTCCCAGCGGCCCAATCGGATCAGGGGTGCGCTTGAGGCCAGGGTGGCGCCCAGCAATACGGCCAGCCACGACAGGTAGATCCACAACAGGAAGATGGGAAGCGTCGCGAATGCGCCGTAAATGACCGTGTAGGTGGGAAACCGGGTCAGGTAATAGGCGAAACCCGACTTCATGATTTCCAGCGCAACCGCTGTCACGCCGCCGCCGACCAACGCGTCGCGCCACAGCACGTCGCGGTTCGGCACGACGACAAACAGCGCCGCAAAGCCCAGCCCTGTCAGGACAAGCGGGACAAAAGAAACGATGACGCTGACGACTTCCGGCACGTCCCGAACCAGCCCCAGCGATTCGCGCGCCACGAACGAGGTCGCCCACAGGCTGGCGCCCGCCAGCACGGGACCCAGCGTGATGATGGCCCAATACACCAGCGCCCGCTGCGGCAAGGGCCGCTGGCGGGACACATGCCAGATGTCGTTAAAAGCCTGGTCGATCGTCATGATCAGCAGCAGGGAAGTCACCAGCAGGAATGCGCCGCCGATCGCCGTCAGGCGAGACGCCTGGCGTGCGAACTGGTTCAGGTATTCCATGATGTTGTCCGAGACGGACGGGGGCATCAAGCTGTTGGTCAGGAAGTCTTCAAGGGCGACACGAAACTCCTGGAACACCGGGAAGGCGGTGAACAGGGAAAGCACCACTGCCAGCATGGGCACGATGGCCAGCACCGTCGTGAAGGTGAGGCTGGAGGCAACCTGCAGCAGCTTTTCTTCGCCGGCGCGTTGCAACGTGAACCGGAAGACGCGTCCGGCCCTTGCTACCCATGAAGAGCGCGCGGTCGAGGGTTCGGGGGCCACCGGCGTAGCGGCGCCGGGCTCGGCGGGGCGATTCATCAGGCGATAATAGCAGCATGAATCCCGAACTCAACCCCCGTCTACGCCTGCTGGCTTCGGCGTCATTGTTCGCTTTGATCGTCTTGTGCATCACCTGGGAAACGGTGGTGGCGCCGCTGCGTCCGGGCGGTTCGTGGATGCTGCTGAAGGCCTTGCCACTGGCCTTTCCACTGCGCGGCATTTTGCGCGGCAACCTCTACACCTATCAGTGGGCGTCCATGTTGTCGCTGCTGTATCTGATGGAAGGCGTGGTGCGGGCGATGTCGGATCCGGCGCCGCTTTCCGTCCTGATGGCGTGGGGTGAAATCGTTCTTTCGGCTGTATTTTTCCTTAGCGCCATTTTCTATGTGCGGCCCGCCAAGCGCGCCGCCAGGAGCCAACGCGCATGAATGCCAGATCTCTTACCGAACTTCAGGCGGTCAACAGCTTTGCCGCGTTGCCCGCTGCTTTCTACACCCGCCTGGCGCCGCAAGGCCTGAACAACCCCCGGCTGTTGCACGCCAATGCGGACGCCGCGGCGTTGATCGGCCTGGACCCTGCCGCGTTGGATACGCCGGAATTCCTCGAAGTGTTCTCCGGCCGCGCTCCGTTGCCGGGCGGCGAAACCTTGGCGGCGGTCTACAGCGGCCACCAGTTTGGCGTGTGGGCAGGCCAGTTGGGCGATGGCCGCGCACACCTGCTGGGCGAAGTCCAAGGGCCGGACGGCGGCTGGGAATTGCAGCTGAAAGGCGCCGGGATGACCCCTTATTCCCGCATGGGCGACGGCCGTGCCGTGCTGCGATCCTCGGTGCGCGAATACCTGGCCAGCGAGGCGATGCACGGCTTGGGCATCCCCACGACGCGGGCACTGGCGTTGGTGACATCGGACGATCCGGTCATGCGGGAAACCGTCGAGACGGCCGCGATCGTTACCCGGATGTCTCCCAGCTTCGTGCGATTCGGTTCCTTTGAACATTGGTCGTCACGCCGCCAGCCCGAGCTGCTCAAGACGCTGGCCGACTACGTGATCGACCGTTTTTACCCTGAATGCCGCGAAGCTTCGGCCGATCCGGCACAGGCCGAAATTGCCCCGTACCTGAATCTGCTGCGTGCCGTCACACACCGCACGGCCCGGCTGATGGCGGATTGGCAGGCCGTGGGTTTTTGCCATGGCGTGATGAACACCGACAACATGTCCATCCTGGGCTTGACCCTGGACTACGGCCCCTATGGGTTCATGGACGGTTTCCGTCTGGGGCACGTCTGCAACCATTCCGACTCGGAAGGGCGTTATTCGTGGAATCGTCAGCCCTCGGTGGCACTGTGGAACCTGTACCGTCTGGGCGGAAGCCTGCACGCGCTGGTGCAAGACGTAGAGCCCTTGCGCGCGGTGCTGGACGAATTCGAGGCGGTTTTCACCCGCGCTTTCCATGACCGCATGGGCGCCAAACTGGGATTGGCGGCTTGGCAAGCCGCCGACGAGCCCCTGCTGGACGACCTGCTCAAACTGATGGACGCCAATCAAGCCGACTTCACTTTGTCGTGGCGCCGACTGGCGGACGCGGTGCTGGGCCAGCGCAGCGGCTTCCAGGACCTGTTTATCGACCGCCCGGCCGCCGCCGCGTGGCTGGACCGCCTGCTGGCGCGTCACGCACAAGAGGGCCGCCCGGCGCAGGAAGTTGCCGACGGCATGAACCGCGTCAACCCGCTATATGTGCTGCGAAATCACCTGGCTGAAGAGGCGATCAGGGCGGCGAAGAAGGGCGACGCCAGCGAAATCGACACATTGATGAAGCTGCTGCGCGATCCGTACACGGTGCAGGCCGGGTACGAGCGCTACGCGGCACTGCCCCCGGATTGGGCGGGAAGTTTGGAAGTCAGCTGCTCGTCCTGACGCGAATTATTTCCGAATCGCACAAATGCCGGCGGCGGCGGGCGGCGTTTTCCTGCGATTTACGCGAAAAAGCGATGATAGAGAGCGAAATATCACGCTTTTTTTCGCTGCAATCATTCGTTTCCATTGTAAATCTCGTAAGATTGTCGCCTGCGGGACACTCAGGATCGCATACCGCATCCATGGGGCATTTGTCGACAATTTTCAATATAAAGCACTCTGAATATGCCTGGCGCAGATGGTTTGCTATGTATCGGTCTGCTTGAGGATGACGCTGACTTCCGCGAGGAGTTGGCGTTAGGCTTGGGCGGCTATGGTTTTCGGGTAGCGTTTGCTTGTGACAATGCTGCGGCGTTCTATCGTCGATTGCAGGAACAGCCGTGCGACATTGTCATCCTGGATGCGCATCTTCCTGGCGAAGACGGCTTTTCGGTTGCGACCCGTTTACGAGCCTTGAGTCCCGTGGGCATTGTCATGCTGACCGGCCGCAGCGCGCTTGAAGACCGCGTGCGCGGGCTCGAAGGTGGCGCCGATGTCTACATGACCAAGCCGGTCGACCTGCTTGAACTCAGTTCCGTGATTCGCAGCCTGGCGCGACGCATGCGGCTGGCCAAGGCCCCACGGCCCGCCGATGCCGAAACCCGTGCCTCGGCCGACAGCACCTGGTCCTTGCAAGACGGGGGCTGGATCCTGGTGGCCCCGGACGGCGCGTCGCTGCACCTAAGTGCCCAAGAGCGGACGTTTTTGATGGCCCTGATGGATGCGGCAGGCAATGCCGTCAGCCGTCAGGTGCTGGCGGAACTGTTTTTGCCCGAAAGCCCCGGCGGTTTTGAATTGCGCCGTATTGACGTACTGGTCAGCCGGCTGCGCGCCAAGGCGCAAAGCGCAGGCCTGAAGTTGCCGGTGTTGTCGGTGCGCGGGCAGGGTTACGTTTTCGCCGCCTGATCCGCGCCCGGTTCTCCGGGTGCATTGACGGGCAGGGTGATCACAAAGCGCGTCCCCACGCCCACCTTGCTGTGCAGGGTCAGCGAGCCGCCCTGGTTCTGGCAAATGCGTCGCGCCAGATACAGCCCGATGCCCATGCCTTGCGTTTCCCGATGTGCGGAACGCCGGAAGTGCGGTTCAAACACGCGGGGCTGGTCCTGTTCTTCGATGCCCGGGCCGCGGTCCACCACCGCCAGCCACGCCATCGGCGCATCCCCTTCACGTATCTGACCCACTTCAATCCTGACCGGCTCATTGGCCGGTGAATACTTGATCGCGTTGTGGATCAGGTTGCGCACGACCACGCTGGTCAGCGGGCGGTCGCAGAACACCGGCAAGCGGCCGTCGGCATGCAGCAGCAGCGCGTGCGCGGTGTCCGGCCGCATCGCCGTCACCACATCGCGTGCCAACTCCGCCAGATCCGTGTGCTCGCCCCGGGGCGTCCAGGCCTGGTCGCCCAGGCGGTCCTGGTTCAGCAACTGGTCCATCAATTCCGTCATCCGCGAAACGGACCGATGGATGCGAGCCAGGCGCGTGTCGACCGCTTCACCGCTGTCGGAAAGGATCATGTCCAGCGATTGCGCGGCTGCGCTGATGGTGGCCAGCGGCGCGCGCAATTCGTGCGAAATCAACGCGTTCATCTGGCGTTGCGTGTCCAGCGCGCCGGCCAGTTCCGCCACTCGCAGTTCCCCCTGGGCAACATGTTCGGCATCCGCGTGGTCTTGCTGTGTCCGGCGGTCGCCGGCGCTTCCATGACGTTGGCCCATCAGCGCCAAGCCGAGCAGGGCGCCGGTCACCAGCAACAACCGCGCCACTTCGATCAGAGAACCGGACGCGTCGGCGCCGCTCGATAGCCAGGCTTCGCGGCCCAGCATCCACGCCGTTGTGGCATGAATGCAAGCCAAGGTCAGCGCCAGTGCGGGGCCGGTTTTTTTCGTTGCGGCCTGGACGGCGAACCAGATGGTCAGGCCTGCGCTAATGGCGGCGCCCAGTCCCGCGATCAAGGTTGGAATCAGCCCGTCTTCGGTTTCGTAGACGAATATCAGCGCCAATGCCGCCACGGCGGCCAGCGCCATGCTCAAAGCCCGGCATGCGGTCGCGATGCTTCTGGGCCTGCCCACGCCGGTACCCGAAAGCAACGGCGCCGTCACGGCCAGCAACGCCGCGTAAGAGCCGGCTTGCAGGGCGCCCGGGGGCAGCAATGTGGGCAAGGTGCGAAACACGCCTTCCAGTGCCACAAAGGCCAGGCCAGCGCCGTAAATCGACGCGCGGGCGCATGCCCATACAAGCGCGCACGCCAAGCCGCACGCAATGGCCACGCCCGCCGTCAGGCCAAGCTGTAATCCTTCAACCGGGGCAGATACACCGTATGCCCGCGCGACGGCGGGCAAGAAAAAACCACACGCCAGCAATAGCCCTGGTTGCGATAACCGGGCTTGCGATCTTGGCGTGGCGCGCCGTCCACCTCGTGCGCCGAAAAGGCCGCGGATGCGAAGAAACAATCCTTCCTTCAACTAGTAACCCATTGGTGATCCGGCGCCAGCTCGTGCGCATGGGCGAAGTTTACGACAGCCCCACGTATCGCGCGGACGCCCAGGTCTTCCAGGATGACCTGGGTGGCGGAATCGGGAACGTCTTCGGCGTATACGGCCATGTCCAGCGTTGCCGCCGTGGCCATGACGGTGGCGGCCAGGTGCTGGCTACCCGGGCTATGGCGTAATCCGGTAATGAAGCTGCCGCACAATTTCAAATAGGACACGGGAAATTCGTGCAGCCGTTCCATCGCGCCGAATTGCTGCGACAGCCTGGACAGGCCGACGCGGGCGCCCGCCGCGGTAACGATGCGGCACAGCTGGCGCAGGTCGCCGGCTTGTTCGATCAGGCCATCGGCGTCCACCTCGATGATCAGCCGTCCGGTCAACGCGGGGCGATCCGCCAACATGCGTTCAAGCCGGGACAGGAAAGAGGTTTGGGTCAATGACGCCAGGGACACCGGCACCGTCAGCGCGGCGGATCGGGTGAACAGCCAGTCCAACCCCAGGCGGATCGCCTGGATGTCGCACTCGGCCGACAGGCCAAGCCGCACCGCCGGCGGCATGAAGATCGAGGCGGGGACCGGGTCTCCGTCCGTGGTGTCATGCAGCGTCAGGCTGGCCTCGTGATGCAGCAATTCGCCTGTCACGGCGTGCAGCGGCATCACCGACAACGAAAACCGGTGTTGCTCCAGGGCAGTGACCAGGGCGTCGTGCCAGCTGAACTCGCCGATGCGCGTACTGTCGGCCGTCTGGCTGGCGGGCGTGATTTGGTCGTCGTCGGCGCTTTCCGCGCACATCAGCGCGTGGTCAAGACGGGCCAGCGTATCGCTCATGTTGTCGCCGGGGGCGAAAGCGGCCATCGCCAGCGCCCACCGGCACCATCCGAATTTGTCCATGGGAACGCGCAGCGCGCGCAGTTCATGACGTACGCGCTCAGCCAGCACGCTGGCCTGCGGCGCCGAGGTGCACGGCAGCAACAACGCAAAATCCGACCCGCTGATCCTGGCCAACTGCGCCGACGGCCCGCCAAATTCCGCCACCAGTTTGCGCAGGCGATCGGACGAGGACCGCAGCCATTGGTCCGTGAACGCCCGCGACAAATGGCGGTTGATCTGCGCCAGGTCTCGCTGGCGAAACATCAGGAGGTGGCCGCCCGCATCGGTGGACCGGTCCGCCAGCGCTGCGCGGAACAGGTCGATGAAGTGCTTGCGGTTGGACAAACGGGTGATGGGATCCCGGTAAATCTCGCTTTGCAGCGATTCGATCTTTGCGTTCTGTTCCTCGACGGTCGCGGCCACGCGGCGCTGGGCGTCGACAAACGCCTGATCTACCCCGGCCAGCTCGCAAGACCCGACGGGCGGGGCGCTGCTGCCCGGCGCCAACGCGCGCACGCGTTCGCAAATGTCGCGCGAGGTGCGTGTTTCGATCCAGCGCACCAGATTGAACGCAAACAGCGACCAGAACACGCCGGCAGCCAGCACCAGTCCCAGCACGCGTACCCCGCCTTGCCAGAGGGTGTCGCGCGCCAACCGCGCGTCGGCCTGCACCGTTACGGTGCCGCGCGTGCCGCCGTCCATCGACGCGTAGGGGCGCGACACGGCGGGCGCCTGGACGTTCAGCCACGCCGTGCGCCAGGCGCTGTCGCGCCCGGCCGCTGCGGCCTTGTGCCGTTCCAGCACCGTGACGCCGCCTTCATCGGCGATGCGCACCATGGAATACAGGCCCTGTCCGAATAGGTCGTCCGCCAGCGCCGCGCGTTCCTCGGGGCGGGACGAGGCGTGTGCCAATGCCCACGACAACGCGCTTGCGCCGCCTTCGCTCTGTTGGGCAAGTTGCGTATTTAGATAGCGATGGGCAGCGACCATCCCCAGCGCCTGGGCGCCAAGCAGGATGAAGCCGACCAGCAGAGCAGTGCAGAAAAGTAATCGGCGTAATGTCGACATGTCGGTCAATTCCCTTCGCGGGGCAGCAAGCAACCAAGACTACAGGGCCGCCCGGGTAAAGGGGGCGCCGGGCAAGGAGCGTGCCCGCCGCGAAAAAAGCTGGATAAGAAACGTGACACACGTTACTAATACCTCAGCGACGCCGCTTACACTGTAATTCGGCATGTCACAGAACGTACAGAATATTACGAAATTAGGCGCAACGTCAGACAAGCTGTGCAATTATTTCGATCGTGATAATCGTCTTGTTGAGAACTATTGAGACACCACGTATTAATTTTTGGGCTTTGCCTGTCGTAGTAAGGGTAGGGCATGGGTCTATGGACCGCCCGGTTAACGGTATCCAAGGACCCACATGACCCTCCGCGAGCATCCGAAGAACCTTCGAAACACAAGGAAAAGAGGCGCGTTGCCTTCGAAGTGTGGCGTTTTTTTGCGAAAATAATGCATAACTTAAAAAATGTTACAACCCTTGGGTTTCCTGCTGGACCGCAACGTCAAGGGTTTCCAGATAGGGGGCTCCGTGCGTGAGAGTTACCTGCTCGCACTGTGTCTGACGCTTGCAGGCGCTTTGGCGGCGATCAGTCTGTTCTTCGTGCGCAGGGAACGCGCCCTCCGTCGGCGGCTGACGCGCGACGAGTTGACCGGCGTGTTGAGTCAGCAGGAATTGCATCGACGTGCCCGCGCCTGGTTGACGCAAAAAGAGGGGCCCGCGCGCCGAGGCGCTTTTTTTCTTGTCAGTTTTGAACAATACGCCGAGATAAGCGCCATGCTGCGTGCCGGCGAAGACCAGGCGCTGCTGGTGCTGGTTGCCGATCGCTTAAGCCTGATCAGCCGGACGCTGGGCGGCATGGTGGCCCGAAGCGGTACCGATTCATTCACCATATGCGTGCCCGAGGTGGACGAAGTGGGCGCCGCACAGGTGTCTGCCAAGCTGCTGGAAGACCTTAGCGAACCCTACGCGCTGGGTGGGCGGACCTTGATAGCGGTCTTCAGGGTAGGCGCGGCGCTGTATCCCGAGCATGGCCGCACGGTCGAAGAACTGCAACGCTGCGTGCAGGTTGCCATGGTGTCGCTCAAAGAGCGCGGTGGACCGGGCTGGAACCTGTTTGACTTCCGCCTGCTGGCGCGGCATCGCGATGAGCAGGGCCTGGAAAACGATCTGCGCCTGGCCTTGACCACGCCGGCCATGGAACAGTTCGAGCTTTTCTACCAGCCGGTTTGCGATAGCGGCTCCGGCGTCGTGCAGGGTTGCGAGGCCTTGTTGCGCTGGCATCACCCCACGTTGGGCAGCGTGTCGCCCGCCGTCACCATCGAGCTGGCCGAGCGCAGCGGCCTGATTGTTCCGCTGGGCGCCTGGATCCTGGAACGCGCCTGCTCGCAGGCCGCCCTGTGGCCGCCGGCATGGCGCGTGCATGTGAATCTGTCCGTCAAGCAGATGAATGAAGACGGACTGGTGCAGTTGATTGCCGACGTGCTGAAGGCCACGCAGTTGTCGCCCAGCAAACTGGTATTGGAAATCACCGAGTCAATTTTCATCCTGCACTACGAGCGGCACGTGAAGATGCTGAACACGCTGCGCGCACAGGGCATCGGCATTGCGCTGGATGATTTTGGCTGTGGCTATTCCAGCCTGAACCATCTGCGCCATCTGCCCATCGACTGGGTCAAGATCGATCGCAGCTTCATTTCCGCGCTGGAGTCCGACGCCGGCAGCCGCGAGGTGGTCTCCGCCCTTTTCGGCTTGTGTCAGGCGATGCGTCTGCCAGTTGTGGCCGAAGGCGTGGAGACCGAAGGCCAGCGCGAAATCTTGAAGTCGCTGGGCTGCCGGGTGATGCAGGGCTTCCTCTTGGGGCGGCCCGCTCCCGCCTCGGAAATCCAGGCTTTGGCCTCGGCGGTGTCATAATCGGGGTTGCTTGCAAACCCGACCTGTTGACTCCCTATGCCCGGCAATACCCTAGGTACCCTTTTTACCGTCACGAATTTCGGCGAATCCCACGGGCCGGCCATCGGTTGCGTCGTGGATGGCTGTCCCCCGGGGCTGAGCCTGGACGCCGCCGATATCCAGCTTGAACTGGATCGCCGCCGCCCTGGCACGTCGCGTCACGTCACGCAGCGCCAGGAAGCCGACCAGGTTGAAATCCTGTCGGGCGTATACGAAGGCGTCACCACCGGGACCCCCATCGGTCTGCTGATCCGCAACACGGACGCACGCAGCAAAGACTACTCAAACATTGCCGACACATTTCGGCCGGGCCATGCCGATTACGCCTACTGGCGCAAATTCGGCGTGCGCGATCCGCGCGGCGGCGGCCGTTCGTCGGCCCGCCTGACGGCGCCCACAGTGGCGGCCGGCGCCATCGCCAAGAAATGGCTGGCCGAACAATATGGCGTGAAGGTGCGCGGCTACATGAGCCAGCTGGGGCCCATCGCGATTCCGTTCGAGTCCTGGGACGAGGTGCCCAACAACCCCTTCTACGCGCCCAACGCGCAGGTCGTGCCGGAACTTGAAGCCTATATGGACCAATTGCGCCGCGATGGGGATTCCGTCGGCGCGCGCATTGAAGTCGTCGCGGAGAACCTGCCAGCCGGCTGGGGCGAACCCATCTACGACCGCCTGGATGCCGACATCGCGCACGTGATGATGGGCCTGAACGCCGTGAAGGGCGTTTCCATCGGCGCGGGCTTTGACTGCATCGCCCAGCGCGGTTCCGAGCACGGCGACGAGATCACGCCCGATGGCTTCCTGACCAACCACGCGGGCGGCGTGCTGGGCGGTATTTCAACGGGCCAGCCGATCACGGTGTCGCTGGCCATCAAGCCCACGTCCAGCATTCGCGTGGAACGCCGCTCGGTCAATCGTGCGAATGAGCCTGTCATGGTGCAGACGCTGGGCCGCCACGATCCGTGCGTCGGCATTCGCGCCACGCCCATCGCCGAAGCCATGCTGGCGCTGGTGCTCATCGACCACGCGCTGCGCCATCGCGGCCAGTGCGGCGACCCGCTTTGATCCCCACAATCTTGCCATCGACTCCAGGAGGCCGACTTGAAACGTAAACCTCATCTGTTGCGCGGCGCCGGCGCTGTGCTTGCCTTGGCACTGCTGGGCGCTTGCACGGGCATGAACACCACGCAGTCCGGCGCCATCGGCGTGAACCGTACGCAGTACATGTCCAGTCTGGTGCCGTCCCAGGCGCTGGAGCAGGAAGCCAGCCAGCAATATGCCGACATCCTCAAGCAGGCGCAGGCCAAGGGCCTGTTGGACCGCGACGCCCAGCAACTGTCGCGCGTGCGCGCCATTTCGCAGCGGCTGATCGCGCAGGCGGGTGTATTCCGGCCTGACGCGGTGGGTTGGAAATGGGAAGAGCATGTGATATCCAGCGATGAAATCAACGCGTGGTGCATGCCCGGCGGCAAGATCGCCGTCTATACCGGCCTGCTGACCAAGATCAAGCCCTCCGACGACGAGCTTGCGGCGGTGTTGGGCCACGAGATCGCCCACGCGCTGCGCGAACATGCGCGCGAGCGGGTCTCGCAGCAGATGGCCACGAACCTGGGCTTGTCGGTGCTGTCCATCGCCACGGGTTCCAGCGCCGCGTCCGATCTGGGCGGCCAGCTGACCGATGTGATGTTCTCACTGCCCAACAGCCGTACCCACGAAACCGAGGCCGACCGCATGGGTGTCGAACTTGCGGCCCGAGCTGGTTTCGACCCGCGCGCCGCCGTCACGTTGTGGCAGAAGATGGGCGCGGCCAGCAGCGGCAACGCGCCGCCGGAAATCCTGTCGACGCACCCGTCGGCAGAGTCTCGCATCACCGACCTGCAAGCCGCCGCGCAGCAAGTGCTGCCGCTGTATCAGCAAGCAAAGAAATAGCCGCATCGTCCTGCAATCGCGGGAAAAAAAATACGCCGCCCGGAGATCCAGGCGGCGTATTTTATTGCAGGCACCGGCTATGCCTTTGCCTATGCCTATGCCTATGCCTGTGCCGCGCCGGCTGCGGGCTTGACGCCCGGGCCGCGCATCACGGCGATGCCCAGGCCAGCCAGGATGCGCTGCGTTTCGGCGTCGGGCACGTCCTCGGCGTAGACGTCGATGTTCAGCGAACGAGCCGTCTCCAGCACCGACGCCGTCAACTGCTGGCTGCCCGGGCTTTGCGACATGCCGCCCACAAAACCGCCGCCCAGCTTCACATAGGACAAGGGCAGGGTATGCAACTGCGCCACGGCGCCAAACTGCTGCGCCAGACGGCGCACGCCGATATGCGCGCCAAACTCCGAGGTCACGCGCGCCAGCGTGGCGATCTGCTCGTGGCATTCCACCAAGCCGTGCGCGTCGATTTCAAGATACAGGCGATGTGCCAGCGGACGGCGTTCGGTCAGCAACAGCGCCAATTGACGGAAGAACTTCTGGCCCCGTAGCGACGGCAGCGCCACGCGCACCGCCAGTTCGCCCGGGTTGTCCGCCAGCCAGTCCAGGCCAAGGCGCACCGATTCCAGATCGCAGTCGGCCACCAGGTCAAGACGTACCGCCGGCGGGATGAACAGCGTGGCGGGAATGGCGACCTGGTCGGGCGCCGTGCGCAGCATCAGCATTGCCTCGGTGCGCAGCGCGGTGCCCTCGGCGGCTAGCAGATGCTCGGTCGCAAGCTCGAAATGCTGCTCTTCCAGCGCGGTCAGGATCGCGTCCTTCCACGCCCGTTCGCCCGATTCCGACGGAGACTGCATGTCCGTCGCACCCGCAATCACCACTTGATCGCTATTGGCGCTTTCAGCGCGCATCAAGCCAAAGTCCAGCCGCGCCAGCACGGGGCCGGCCTGGCTGCCTTGGCCATAGTCCGTCATGGCCAGCGCCCAGCGGCACAAATGCCCTTCGCCCACCGGAATGCGCGTGGAGTGCAGATCCGTGCGCAGCCGTTCGGCAACCATCATCGCCTGGGGCGCGGCGCAACCGGGCAGCAGCAATGCAAAGTCTGAACCATTCAAGCGCGCCAGCAACGGGGCCGACACGTTCAGCGCCTTCAAGGCACCCTGGATGCGTTCGCAAGCGGCGCGCAGCCACTGGTCGATGAATTCGCGCGGCATATGGCGGTTCAGGTCGGCCAGGTCGCGCTGGCGGAACACCAGCACATGGCCGCCCGTCACGCCCGGTGCTTCCAGCGCACGGCGGAATTCGTTCACGAAATACTTGCGGTTCGGCAGGCGCGTGACCGGGTCCTGGTTCAGTTCCAGTTCCAGCGATTCGATCTTGGCGTTCTGTTCCTCAACGCTGGCGTAGACCCGCTCGCGCGTCTGGTTCAAGGCCTGCACCACGCCCGACAACTCGGGCACGCGCGCCTCTACCTGTTCGGGCGGCGTGTCGCGCCCGATGCTGCGCACGTGGTCGCTGATTTCGCGCAGCAGGCGGTTCTTGATCCAGCCCACCAGCACGAACGCAAACACCGCCCACAGCACGCCCGCGCCGACCACCAGCGCGATCATCTTCAAGCTGCTGCGCCACAGCGCTTCCCAGGCGTACGAGTCGTTGGCGATCAGCGTCACTTCGCCCACCTGACGCCAGCCGTCGCTGACCGCGTGGCTGGCCGGTTGCGTGTCCAGCGGCGCCAGCTTCTGAAACCATGCCGGCACCGACTTCGGCGTGGCGGTGGACCGCCGTTCGATCAGCACCTTGCCATCCGGATCCGCCAGCCTCACCAACGAGAAATGCCCGCCGTCATACAGCGCCGACACCAGCAGTTCCTGCAACACCGGATCGTTGTTCGCGGGCTGCGACAAGGACAGCGCCAGCGACACGGCCGCGTCGGTGCTCTGTACCTGCAACTGGCCGGACAGGTATTCCCGCGCCGAATTCACGCTAAGCGCCAGCGTACCCAGCAAAATCACGCCGATTGCCAGGGTAACGCTTAGCAGTAACTGTCGAAGTATGGACATAGTCTTATTTCCGGACATCAGGGGCGGATGCCTTCCCGTTCCATGCGTTGAAGTAGATCACGCCAGCGGCTCAGGCGGTCAACCGGTGCGGCGGGCTTGCCGTCCACGTAGACGCCGTCGGCGTTGAAGCTGAAAACCGGCGTCAGGTCGCGTCGCTGCGTGGCCGGCAGGATCGTTGAAATCAAGCTGTCCAGCACCAGCGGGACCGCGTTGGGGGTGTCGTAATAGCCCAGCACCATGTGGGCGACCTGGCTGCTGCTGGCCGGTCCGCCCACGCGCGCGCGGACGTAAATGAAACGCAGCTTGTTGGCGGGCACGCCCATAGCCAGCAACGTGAAGTACTTGCCGATGACATAGTCTTCGCAATCGCCGGCGCCCCTGCCCAGGGATTCCAGCGGCGTGGCCCAGTAGTCTGCCTGCTTCCAAAGGGTGATGTCTTCGCCGGACAGCAGGGACTGATTCCAGAAATCGTTCGCGGTCGTCAGCTTGTCACGCTCTTCTGGCGGGGGCGGGTTGCGAAGCAGCTGTAGCCAGTTGCCCACCGATTTCGCGCCCTTGGCGCCGTAGCGGCTGGCGGCCAGGCTTTGCAGCCGGTCCGAGCTGACCTCCAGGGCGAAACTTCCGCCCCAGACGCAAGCCAGGCACAGCAACATCAACCGGCATAGACCCCGCAGGCCGCGGAAACGGTGAGTCGAAGACATGAAACGGATTTTCACATTTTTCCAGCGCGTATAAGGCACGCCTGAAAAAAATATAGGGGGGAAGGCGGTTGCCCGCCGTCCCCCCCGGCGCATACGCGACTACGGCTTAGCTGTGGTCGACGTTCAACTTACCTTTTTGCAGCAGGTCATTGATGATGGCCTGGTTGCTCATGGTGCCGTTGCCCGTCAGGTCCACGTTCTCAAGCACGATCTTCTGGTCGGCGCCTTGGGCGATCTGGCCCTTGGTGTTGATGTCGATGACCGTGTTGTTGCCTTCCTTGTGGATGTTCAGGAACTGCGTCAGCGTGCCGTCCTTCTCACCGATCAGCAGGTCCTTCAGGTCCAGCACGTCGCCGCCATTGGCCAGGGTGTCCGCCGAGAAGTCCTTGATGGTGTCGACGGCCGGGGTGCCAACCGAGCCCTGGTCGTTCAACTCCCACTTGAACGTGTCGCTGCCCAGGCCGCCGTACAACGTGTCGTTGCCCGTGCCACCGATCAGGGTGTCATTGCCCGCGCCGCCGTCCAGCGTGTCGTTGCCCGCACCGCCATGCAGCAGGTCGTTGCCGGCGCCACCGTACAGGATGTCGTTGCCGTCATCGCCGTACAGGGAGTCGTCGCCGCCCTGGCCGTAGATGATGTCATCGCCCGTGCCGCCGTGCACCGTATCGTTGCCGCCGCGCGGATCATCCGCAATGTTGAACTGCGCGTGGTTGGCCTTTAGGTAGTCATAGACCTCGGCGCTGGTTGCCGCATGACCATTCTGGTAAGCCAGGAAGTCTTGCAGCGCCTTCAAGCCCTGACCATCGTGCGAACCGGCGGCGACATTCCCCCAGGCAAGGTGATCGGTATTGATCGTGTCGCCAAAGATGATGTCGTTGCCGGCACCGCCGTTGATGACGTCATTACCCACCACGGCCGGGTCGGTGCTGGAGCTGCCGCCTTGCAGGGCAGCCGCCAGGTCCGCACCCTTCAGCACGATGTCGACTTGACCCGCAGGCGCGACGACGACCTGGCTGGCGGCGTAGGCTGCCAACGAGATATTGTCGATGTTCACCGTTGCATTCGAGTTGTTGTTCGTGCCATCCACCACTTCATAAACAAAGCGGTAATCGCCGGACGTCAACATCTTGGATGTGATGGTCGTCGTGCTGCTGAAGCCAGAGTTCGACGTCCCGCCATCGACACCGACCCACGTCTTGGAGACGGCATCGTAGCGCTGCAACGTCCAGGTGAATTGGTCGCCCGTGCTGAAATTGGACGTTTGAACCGTGAAGCTCAGCTTTCCGAATTCGCCGATGGAGATCTTCGTGTCGTTTGTCGCGGTGGTGCTGCTACCGCCGGCAAAGTCCACAAGCCTGAGTACGCCGTTGGTCTTGGACACCGACCCGGACTGCGAACCCGTACCGGTCGTGGTCCAGTTGCTGATGTTATTCAAGCCCGAGTTGCTGCCGCTGCCGAAGGTGGCCAAGGAATAGTCGGTGCTGTCGCCGAAAGTCGTGTAGGAAGTGCCGCCGCCGCCCGTGTTATCGAACAGACGCAGATAGTCTGCATTCACGCCGTTGCCGATGCCGATGCCGTGCACGGTACTTACCTTGGACAACGGATCGAAGGCGTTGACCGATTCTTGCAAAGTCGTGGCGCTGGTCGAGCTACCCGTGCCGTTAAGGTTGCCATAACGGTCGTAGTAGTACGTGGGATCGCCGTCGGTCAGGAAGAACGTGACGTTTTCGTAGCCTGCCGCCGCGGTTTTGCCGGCCGTAGCCTGGCTGTTGAACCACGACACAGCCGTATTGAACGCAGCCTCGTAGTTGGTTCCGCCATTGGCCGACAGGTTGCCGATGGCGTCCGTCAGTTGCTTCAGGTTGGACTGCGACAGGTTTTGCAGCGTCAGGTTCTGGCCGGCGTGGGCGGCAAAGCCGATCAGCGTCACGTTGACCGTTCCGTCGTGTCCCGCCAACTGGTTAGCCAACGACTTCAGCGCGTCAATGACGAGCTTCATCCGCGAATTGGCATAGCTGACGTTTTCGCTGCCGTTCAGGCCATAAGCCATGCTGCCCGACGTATCCACGACCAGGGCAATGTTGTAGTTCTTGCCCGGCTCCACGGTCACGACCGTACCGCCCTTGTCGCCCAGGATGATGTCGTCGCCCGAACCGCCGTTCAGCACCGGCGTCGTACCCGTGCCGCTGCCGACGTTTTCGCCCGTCACCATGTTGTTGGTGTTCAACACAAAGTTGTACGTGCCCGACGTGTTCTGGCCACCGTGGTCCGTGCCGCCGTTGTCACGCACCTGGAAGCCAATCGAGGTATCCAGGCCGTTGGCCGACGGCGTGAAGACCAGCTTGCCGGCGGCAATGTCCGCTGCCGAGACAGCGGTGTTCAGGCCCACGGGGTTGCCGTTCAACGTCAGCGTGCCGTCGGTCGGCAAGCGCGAGATGATCACGCTTTGCAACGCGTTGCCTTCGGCACCGTCGCTGAAGTTGAATTCGGAGAGCGTGAAGACGTGGCTGTCGCCGATCTCTACATTGGCGGAGTTGTCCGCGGCAACCGGCGCATCGTTCGTGCCGACGATCGACACCGAGATCGGCTGCACCGTCGTGCCGTCGCCCGCCGTCACATTAAACGACTCGGAGAGCAGGGCCCCGGCCGGCAGATTCTGCACCACGGCCAAGCTGTTGTTCAGCGTGTAGGTCCAGTTGCCGTTGGCGTCAATCGAGAACGTGCCGTACTTGCCGACCACGTTGGTCTGCGCCAGGACGCCGCTTTGGCCGACGTCCGCGTCCACCACGTTCACCTTGCCGGTGGTCGTCAGGGTGTAGTCCTCGGTCACCGTGCCAGAGGTCTGGCCGGTGATGACCGGGGCGTCGTTCGTGCCCGTGATGGTAACCGTGACAGGCAGCTGCGCCGTACCGCCGTGGCCGTCGTTGACGGTCACGGTGATGGTGTCGGTCACCTGCTGGCCTTCCTTCAGGCCCTGGACGCTGGCGCTGGTGTTATTAAGCGTGTAGGTCCACTTGCCACCCGAATCCACCACAAACGTGCCATACGTGCCGGCGCCGTTGTTGCTGACGGACCAGGTGTGCGTGTCGGTGAGGTCGATGTCCGTCTTGGTCAGTTGGCCATTGGCGGTCAGCGTGCCGTCTTCCTTCACGGCGCCCGTGGCGTTGCCCGCGATGGTCGGGGCGTCATTCGTGCCCGTCACCGTCACGGTGATCACTTGCGTGGCGGTGCCGCCATGGCCGTCGTTGACGGTCACGGTGATGGTGTCGG